>CAMTPG010000058.1 GCA_947074335.1 uncultured Parabacteroides sp. | reverse complement strand
TTGTTGATAAATGGGATACTCCGATTATGTGTGTGCACAGCAATCTGGATTATCGTATTCCGGTATCGCAAGGCCAAGCGGCTTTTGCGGCGGCACGACTTCGCGGTATCGAAGCCGAATTGCTTTATTTCCCCGACGAATTTCACTGGGTTAATAAACCGCAAAACTCTGTATTCTGGAATCGGGCCTTATATAAATGGATGGCAAAATGGCTGAAACCCTGATCTCTCGTTCTTCATTTCTGATTTATACGGATTGATTATAAATCAGTCTTATTGAAAATAAGAACCTGAGTCAGCTTTTCTATAAAAACAGAAAGAGGAAAACCGGACTTTTCACAGACTGAAAAGTGGCCGGTCTTCCTCTTTACTTATTTATAAAAGTCAGCCAAAAAACGTCAACTCTGATTTGAGGCCAGAATCTCGGTGGCATAACGGGCATAATGTCCCTGCAGTCCGTCGGCATAGCGGCGTAATACGGTTTCGCCCAGTTGCTGATCATCGCCGCATAAATAGAGGGCGCGGGCAATATGTAATTCTTTCAGCGCCTGGTTACGCGTTGAATCATCATTCAAATCAGGCACCAGTTTATTGCGTGCCTCCTCGTACGAATTGATGGAGTGATAACGCATTCCCGGCGTGGTAAGTAATGTAACCAAAACGGGAATTGCCTGTGCGCTGTTGATCGATTCGGTTGCCATGGCGATAGCCCGGTGATGTGAAAAATCATCTTCGGGTGTAAGCTGGCGGGCTTTTGTTAAAACCGGATTTAATCCGATTGTATTCTGACTGCGTCCCAGCGCTGTGATCATGGCATCCAGCGGACTCAGGCATTCGCCAAACTGACCCATGCCTGTATAAGGCCAGCCGGCATCCCATGCCGGATAAGCATCGACGGCATCAGCCAGCACGCCGGCATATTCATCATTGCCCAGCATACACAAAATGCCGGCCAGTTTTATGCGATCAGCCGGATCCGCCGTTTTCCTCAGTTGTGCAGCAATCAGGTTTTTACAACGTGCCGGATCGGTCAGCAATATTTCTAATCCGTTGTATTGATCCGTTACGGTTGCAGCTGCTTTTTGCATTTCCGCATGGCTGTATCCTTTGAATGTTTTATCCGTAAGTACCCGTTCGGGTAAATTACCGATCTTCACCAAATGCTTCTGAATCTTTTTCAGATCCACTTTGCGCAACGGTTTATTTTCTTTTACACCGGTTGCCGCCAGATAACCCACGGCATATCCCTGATTTTGCAAACAGGGCTGCATCCGGATTACCGGCATTGCATCGCGATCGGCACTGGCGCCCAGACCGGTTACGATGATTCCTTCCATCCCTTTGGGCAGCAAGCTGCGTAAAGGCACATCGGCATCATAAATCTTATGTCTTTTCTCGGGCGGATTAAGCATAAACAGCGGATCTACAATCATGCCGTGCGTATCGAACGAACTGCGATGAAAAGAGATTGTATCCGGATAACGCCGCTGATTGATAACATCGTAAACCGAAATCGTATAATCGCCCGTGATGCGTCGTCGCTCGCGTGTTTGCGGCATTTTGACCACATCAAACTGTCCGGTCAGTTTATTTTTGGCCTGAATAAAAGCACGCGATACATCCAGCACATCAAAATCATCTACAAACAGCCAATCGTTGTTGTTATAAAAATCGCCCGGCGCCCATTTTCCGCAGCCGGCGCCCTGAACAGCCAGCGATTTCATGCCGGTATATTCGAACGGTGCTCCGGCAGCAATGGCTGTATCCGCACTGCCGGTACTGTCGATCAGGATATCCGATAAAATCACGCCGCGCCCGTAAGGTGTTGCCACAACCACGCCTTTAATCCGGTTTCCGTCGTAAAGCGCGCCGCAGCCCAATACACCAAACCAGACATCGGCTCCCGCATTCTGCAATTCTTTGCGATACCATTCCATTTTCCAGTCGGCAGGAAACTCCACATCCGGATAAGGAAGCACCCGCGGATGATCTGCCGGCGCCATGGCATAAACGGCTTTATCCATCTGCGCGGTATATCCTTCGCGAAATCCGTCCCAGTAACGACCAATCATGCCCACTGTGCCCAGTCCGCCCAACGCATGCAAATATTCCAGCACCAGTGTATTAGCACCCTGTTTAGCCGCAGAGATGCCGGCCGAAGCGCCGGCCGTGCCGCCACCCAGCACCACAATATCGTAATTGCCGAGCACAGGCAGAACACCTGCCGGCGAATGAACCATTCCTTTATTTAATCCCGGACGCAAAGGGGCAAGTAATTCGCCGATACGGCCATAGTTTGAGGCCTTTCCGGTTGCCTGCAGCACCTCTGCCGATGCAGGCATCGGTTGGTTTGCAAGTGCATTGGCCGCCTGTTCGCCCAGAATTTCACCCACGAAAACAGCCTGCAGCGGCCGCATCATATAAGCGGCTGTTTCGCGCGGAATTTCGGCACAAGGTCCTAAAACCCATACATTATCTGTTTGTTGCGGCTGAAATGCACCCGCAGGCAAAGCCCTTACAGCGTTTACAGGCGATAACAAAGCCTCTTTACTCTGTATGGTTTGTTGCGGAATAAACCACAACTGATCTGAACTGTCTACCTGATCTGCATCCCATGTGGCCGACCGGATTTGCTGTTCTGCCTGCATCAGTGCATCATAACTGTTACTCTGTAAAGGCAACCGGAAAGTATAGCGCGTCATCGGCAACGCTTTGCCTTCGCAGATAACCGGAGCCAGTAATTCGGTATTGCAGACAGCCGGATGCTGTTTCGGACTGTTTCCGGTTACAGTATACTGAAACTCATATTCGCCCGGTTCAAAATCCGACATCGTTACATCCAGCAATCTTGCCACCTGAGCCGTTTGTGTGGCATCAATAATGCCTTTGGCACGAATAGCCTGGCGTCCGGAGCGGTTGGCTATCACCACGCCTGCCGGTTTACCGGACGGATCTGTCAGCACATTCGTTACAAAGCTGCTGTATAAAAACGGAATCTGATTATCAATCAATTCATCCTCAAGTACCTTTTTTACATGCAGAGGCGTGGGATAATTATTTCCGGGAAAAAGTTTGCGTGATAAACCGGTAACCGTGCTTTCGCCCGCCTGTCGATCATACAAATGCGAACCACAAATATCATCGCCAAAATAGGGCAGACTGCCGATCAGATAAACCTTGCAACCGGCTTTGGCTGCCGCTACGGCTGCTGCAATGGCGCGCGAGCTTCCGCCCGCCACAATAAGATCTGTTTCGGCTATTACCGGAATCTCGCGTTCACTTTCGTAACACAATGCCTGATCGGGTATTGCGGCATCCAGTGTTGTTTTCGCTTCAGCCAAACTGCCAAACGAAGCCAATGCTCCGCCGGCGGCTGTTACTTTTAAAAAATCACGTCGGGTAATCATGGTCTGTATTGATTTAATGTATAAATAGCTGTTTAATTATCACCTGTTATCGGGAAACAAATAAAAGTGCATCCGCAAATAGTTATCCTTTTGTTTGTTTACCGTTTATACTTACAACTGTCTGTTTAAGGCTCATAAACAAAAACTTAAAATGCAGGCAGGAGCTACAGACTCCTGCCCGAAGATAACTGTTAATTGTAAACCGGATTCAATATGAATCGCAAATTCTCAGTATGTATATGAACAAGTTGTGTCATGATGTATGTTCCAACCAATCAAATGTGAATGTATTTGATTAATAACCCTCATTCTGCACCAAATTACTGTTAATCAAAATATCATCGGCAGGAATGGGCCACAGATAATTCTTTTTCGGATCGAACGACATTTTATAGAATGTGGTGATATATCCTGCAGCTTCCATAGCCGAAAGATCGGGAAGACCGTCTTCATCAATGGGAGGAATTCCGCCAATCGGGAAATTGCCTTCATCCCAGTTTTTCAGCAGGGTAAGAAAATCGGAAGCCAGTTCCAGATTCGATTCGCTGCCGGTCAAACCGTTCCAGCTGGCCGAACCCGACCAGGCGCGGGGCAGATAATACATCGATTTATTATGCGTTTTCTCGGCAATGCGCCAACGCAGCAAATCACGATAGCGAATACCTTCGAAAGCAAACTCCGAGCGGCGTTCCATGCGAATGATTTTACGCAAATCAGCCTGCGATGCCACAACAACACGCGGATAACTGATATCTGTATTGCTATACGCTCTTTCGCGCAACAGATTAATGGTTTTATCCAGATCATCCTGCGTACAGGTTCCCATTTCATTTTTAGCTTCAATGTAAGTCATCAGCATTTCGGCATACCGCAAATAGGGATAACAATTATCAGAAACACCGCCATAACTGTTGTAATCTTTCCAAAGATCTTTCACAAATTTACGCAACATCAATCCGTTGTAAGCCGAGTGTTGATTCGACGCTTTCGCATCATTATTCAGTACCATATTGCCGCTGGATACTTCGTATACCGTATTGGCATACGGACTTGGATTATATTCATAACCCAGCGTGATATAATCCGGATACTTCTCCGGAAAAGTGCCATCTTTTTTCGAAGCTTCATATTCTTCATAATCGGGCGAATATTTTGTCTTGAAAGGCTGAATGGTCATCGCCATACGCGGATCACGATTGCCAAAAGGATCTTTCGGATTGTAAAGCGGCGATTTATCAATCGGAAGTCCGTCGATGCAGGTATAAGCACAAAGCAACTCTAACGATGGTCCGCGATTGGCATATCCGCCTAATTTACGAATCACATAATCTTTAATACTTGCCAACAATCCATATCCTTTCTTCAATGTAAGATCACCTTTGAAATAGAACATCAATTCGGGCGAACGATCCGCAATAAAAAGATCCTGATAATCATCATGCAACTTATAAACCCCCGAATTCATACAGGTTTCTGCCGTTTGAGCCGCCATCTGCCAGTCTTCATGGAAAAGAGCAAAGCGCGCTTTAAAACCAAGAGCCGCGCCTCTTGTAGGCCGTTGCTGTGTAGCATACGAATCGGGCAGATAACTGATTGCTTTATCAAAACATTCGTAAGAATAAGCTAAAATGTCCTTTTTGGGTGTTCGCACCGCCACATAAGCTTCATCTAACGTCATATTTTTATTCAAAACACAATCGCCGAAATAGGTTGCCAGCTCGCCATACGCAAATCCGAGCATAAAATAGGCTTCTCCTTTATACTGATTTATTTTGGTTTCGCTCAATCCGCTTGCCGTACCGTTGTCTAACGCATTAATCACTTTCGTAGAACGCGCTATCGCTTTATAAAGCGCCGTCCAATAGCCGGCCGATGTAGACCACTGAGCCGTTACTGTTCCCAGCGTAATGGTGTTCGAGCCGTTTCTGTTTAACAAATCGTCATCCCAGTCGAGTCCGTCGATCGGAAAGAAATCCGGTCGCCAGAGATCATTCAGCGACATTTCTATTTCACTTTCATCTTTATACCAGTTCTCGCTCGCACCTTCCGATAGCGGGTTCAGGTCCAGATCCGCACAAGCCGTCATCCCTAATGCCATGATGCCTGTAATCAGATATTTACTTATATTTTTCATGTGTCGTATTCTTTAAAATGAAACATTTAAACCAAAAAGATAAGAGGTTACAATCAGATCGCTGCCTTTATTCCATTCCGGATCATAGCCTTTCGGATATTTAGAGAAAGCCGGCAGGTCGTTTATGCTAAAGTAAACTCTCAGTCGGTTGGCATAAAACTTTTCCGTAATCTTCGACGGAATCGTATAGCCTAACGATAAATTCTTAATACGCATATAAGCTCCGTTAAACAGATAGAAATCACTATACGCATAAATATTCGCCGTATTGGTAGTTAACTTCGGATATTTTGCTGTCATATTTTCTGCATCCGTGGCTGTGGGGCTCCAATGACTTTCAATCAGATTAAGCGGAGCAGAATAGGCCTGGTAATTAAAAGGCGTTCCGGGCCACGACCAATACATGCGCTGATGCCCGATGCCCTGGAAAGAAAGATTGAAATCAAAATTCATCCATTCCGCCCAGATTGTACCGCCATACTGAAATTCGGGCAATGAATTACCCAGACGTACACGGTCGTTCGAAGCCGTAATCTTGCCATCACCATCTACATCCAGATAACGGATGTTACCCTGTTTATCATTGTTGGTCAACACCGCAATTTTATTACCCTCTTCGTCATACAAAGCAGCTTCATTCAGGATAATACCCAGATTCTTATAGCCGTACCATTCGTTATAATAAGAACCCTCTTCGGTGATTTTGGCGCCGCTGATGTTCTGGCGGTTTGCCATATAACCCATTTTCGAGCGATAATCGGAAAGATTAAAGCTTACACCATAACGAAATCCCTCAATCTGATCGCTCCAGGAAAGTTCCAGATCCCAGCCTTTCGTATGCATATCGGCTGCATTATTCTGAGGCGCATTATATCCGAAGTAGGAGGGGAATCCCACTGTCATTAACATATTGTTTGTCTTTTTGTAATAATAATCCACCGATCCCCTGAGTCGGTTATTTAACAAAGTAATATCGGCACCAATACCATAAGTCGTCGTTGTTTCCCAGGTGATATCATTGAATGCATAATCAGCCTGATACGCCGTTTGTACCACATCCGCCAATCCGGTTGAGGCATTGGGAATAAAACCGGTACCAAAAGCCAGCTTAGCCTGATACGGGAATTCGGAACCGATCCGTTCGTTACCCAGCTGTCCGATCGATCCGCGCAGTTTCAGCATATCAACAACCGCTTTATTAAACCAGGGCTCTTCGGAGATAATCCATCCCGCACTAACCGAGGGGAAAGTTCCCCAACGATGTCCTTTTGCAAAACGCGATGAACCGTCAGAACGGATATTACCCTGCAACAGATAGCGATCGGCCCACGAATACATGATACGACCAAACACCGAACGATACGCATTATGCCCGGCCGTACCGCTGTTGTATTGATAATCCTGCGGCCCCAGATTCAGATACGGATAATTCACTAAATTATAATTAGAACGCGATGCACCCTGATTCTCCCATCTGTAGGTATAATCTTCGTATCCGGCCATAAGCGAAAAAGCGTTGCGTTTAATCTGAAACTTATAATTGGCATAAAACTGCATCGTCAGACTATACGTATCATTACGTGTTTCCGCCAGACTGGTCGTGGCATAACCTGTTCCGGGAATCGCATCTCCGTTAATCCGGTAAACATCATACTTCGTTTTATGATCTTTTTCTTTATAGAACGTATATCGCGGTGCAGCAATCGCAGTTAAAACCAGATCTTTAATCGGTGTCAGATCCAACTGCACTTTACCGCCGATATGATAATTTTTACCTTTAATAGTTCCGCCCAGATCATGCAGTGCAAACGGATTATCACCATCCTTACCATCGGCATAACTTCCGTCGGCCCAGAATGAATTGTAAAGCGGCGAGCGTGCCATAAAATCATTAATTACACTGCCTTCCACGTTGTGAGGCGTGGTCGCATTGGTATAACGCATATTGATATCCACATTGGCGTGGATCCAGTTGTTGATCGAATAATCGTTGTTGGAACGGATATTAAACTGTTCGTATCGCTTTATATCATACAGCGCATCCGTATTATAATAATTCAAGCTGAAATTTGTTTTTAATTTTTCGGCTCCGCCCGAGAGCGATAAAGCATGACGCTGATGGAAAGCATGCTTCTTAATGCCGGCTCCCATATAATCGTTGTCGGGATAACGATCGGGATCTTCGGCGCGCAGTTGCGCATAATTATTAATTAAATCTTCAGAATATGCCGAGTTTAGCGATGAGGCACCGTCATTATAAGCCAGTTCGTTGTATCCGGTCATCCATTGCACGGCGTTGGCAAACCGCGGTTTATCCGTTGGACGGTCAATACCAAATTCCGCATTATAATTGAGGCTGAATTCTCTTTCCTTTGCACGTTTGGTTGTGATTAAAACAACACCCGCTGCCGCACGCGATCCGTAGATAGCCGCCGAAGCCGCATCTTTAAGCACCTGAATATCTTTCACATCTTCGGGCGCAATATCACTCATGCTTCCCGGCACTCCGTCGATGATTACCAGCGGATCGTTGGTAGAAAGCGTAGTTACACCGCGTACCCGTATCGTTGCCGACGTTGAAGGATCACCGCTCGAACGGGTAATCTGAACACCCGCCATCTGTCCCTGCAACTGATTAGAGAGCTGCGGCGAATTTTTCATCTGCAATTTATCGCCGCTCAGCGAAGAGGTTGATCCGGTCAGGTCGATCTTACGAGCCGTACCATAACCCACTACCACCACTTCGTCCAGACTTTGCGAATCTTCCTGCAGCAAAATGGTAAAATTATTTCTGTTTTCTACCGGAATATCCTGAGGCAGATAGCCGATATACGAAATGGTCAGAATTGCCGAAGGATCCACCTGCAGCGTAAACATTCCGTCGATATCCGTAATAATTCCGTTTGTAGTTCCTTTTTCTACCACATTGGCTCCGATTATCGGATCGCCGGCGGCATCCATCACCTTACCGGTTACTAATTTTGTCTGTTTTTGCAAAGCCGCATAGCTTTTGCGGGTAATGTTGATATTCCGGTTAGAAATGGTATAGGTAAGATTTGTCTGATTCAGCGCCTGTGCCAGTACCTCGTTCACATCGCCGGTGATTTCTTCTACATCCACATGGATGTGCCGAACCTCTTCATCCACATAAAAGAATAAATAATCGCTTTGTTTTTCGATTTTCGAAAAAAGATCTGTCAATGGCATTGAACCCGATGTATCAGAAAAAGTCATGGTCTGCGAGTACGAATCGGCAGCATACGATTGACACAAAGCTACAACTAACAAGATCAAGGTGTTTCTCATAATTGCAATAGTTTTTTGAAAGTCTTCCAAATAGAATAGAAAAGACTTGTAATACGAAACATTTTCCATATTTTTGTATTGATTTTAAGATTGATAATTGCTTTTTTACAATGTTTGGTCGCGGCGTAAAAAAGCATTAAATTGATTTTTTTATTTTTAAACCGGTTTACATCCGCTAAACCGGTTTTTTATATTTTAAAAGTTTTTCCTCATAGGCTTTTAAATTTATCGGTTAATTGTTATCATACTGAATGTAATAGATCCCGTTGCCATTGTGCCATTTAATCGGCACGCTGCGTGCAATCACCTTCAATATCTGTTCAATGTTTTGTTCCTTGCTGAAGGTTCCCGTAACCGTTACATCCGATCGCAGCAGATGCCGGTTCTCAACCCGTATCTCAACGCCGAAACTCTGTTCCAGATCCGAAATCAGACGGGTAAACGGAATCGATTTATATTTGAGCAGCCCGTTTATCCAGGCTGTATACAGATCCGGATCTACCTGTTGAATTGTAAACCGCCGGCTCACCTGATCGAAAATCAGCTGTTGGCCCGGTTTCATTTTCGCCGATTTGCTGCCACTTTTAAAATCAATGGATCCCTCTACCAGTGTGGTAATAATCTGATTATTCTCTTTTACCTCTTTTACATTAAACTGAGTGCCCAGCACAATAATCTCGGCATCGCCTACAGTTACCACAAACGGCTTTCCCGGATCGGATGCCACATTAAAATAGGCCTCGCCTACAAGTTCAACCGCACGTTCCTTTTTCCCGAACGCATCATTGTATTGTAAGCTGCTGTTATCATTCAACGTAATCCGGGTGCCGTCGTCCATATAAAACCGGGATTTACCATCGTCGGTGAGATAGGTGAAATATTCAATTTTCTGGTTCGCAATGTATTGATCAATAAAAAAAACAGAAATAGCCACCAGCGCGGCAATGGCAGCCGCTGCCGGAAGTGTGAGCCGGATAAAACGTCGTATTCCGGCCATCCGCATCCGGCGATTCATCTCTTTGGATAATTTTTGGAACGAAAGCTGAGGTTCAATGGTATGCGTATACGATACTTCCGCATCCCAGTACCCTTTTAATTGTTTGAAAAGTTGTTGATGATCATCACGCTGATGCAGCCAGTCGCTGAACTGAATAAATTCGTCGGGCGAAGCTTCACCCGCCAGTACCCGTGCAATGATATGATCTAAGTTGTGTTTCATGATTGTATCGTATCTATTTGTTTAATCGCAGGAAAAATAAAATCCCCCTAATCCTAAATCCCCGAAAATGCTTTTTTAAACTTTTTTTTTCAGAAGTTCGAAAAAAATAAAAATAATAAGATTAATAGAGATTCTTCCGAAAGCGTTTCTCTCAGTTTTTTTACGGCATTCACCAGATGATTTTCTACTGTTTTAATGGAGATTTCGAGGATGGAAGCCACCTCTTTATACTTCAGTTTATCTTCGCGCACCAGTTTAAACGCCATTTTGCATTTCGGTGGCAGCGCTTCGATGGCCCTGTTTAGTCGCTGTATCACTTCCTGCGAAATTAAATGCTCTTCGGGTGTTGTTTCGGTCGAATAGAAAAGATCGTTCGGCAACTCATCGAGCGATACAAAATCAGCATGCTGTTTTCTGTAATAACTAATTGCTCTAAAGCGTGTAACGGTATAAATATAAGCATTGAAATTAGCCATTCCCGGCAATGTGGCGCGATTTTCCCAAAGCAAAAGAAAGGTATCCGAAACCACCTCTTCCGCTTCCGATGAAGAAGAAACATAAAGCATCGCAAATCGCATCAATCGTTGGAAATAGATCAGATAAAGCGATTTCAGCGCGCGTTGCGAATCAGCTGCAGCCATTTCGCACAGTAAATTCTGTATATTTTCACGGTTCTCTTCCACAAAGAATGAGATCAGATTTCTTGATTAACTGATGCAAAGATAGAAAAAATTAAAAGAACAAAATAAATTGAAAATTAAAATAAATATGTTGTAGAATAGGTTGTTAAAATATACAATAATTCAGGCTTAAATCCGGATAGAATGTTGTTGATTTTACAAAATGGTAAAGATAAACGGTACTCTTCTTTGTGAAAACAGGATGTATATTGTGCAAAACACAACTGCCATTGTAATACACAGCCAGCTGTTTCGGGCTAACTGTGAATGATTAAAATATGAATTAATAATTGCTAAAATATACTACCTTTACCCGCTTTAACAGACACACGATAAACCGGCCTTTTCCATGTCTCCCGTTTATCTCTCAAACAAACTAAAAATGAAAGAACAACTATTCTTTGGTATTATCGGCATAGCCATTATCCTCATCACAATTCTGCTGATCATTCCTTTTCTGGCCTCACTCGGCGAATACGCAAGAGAACCGATGAGTAACGGCATCCTCGAAGGCCTTACTTCTCTGTTATTATGCATCCTGTTTTCTGTTGCTGCATTCATCTACACTCGCTTCAACACCCGCTTCAAATTCAACGCTGCCGATGAAGCTGCCGATCAATTGA
>CAMTPG010000057.1 GCA_947074335.1 uncultured Parabacteroides sp. | reverse complement strand
ATATGCAAATGGATATGTCGGATGATCAGCGTCCGAACGAAGGCTACGCCATGAAGAAATGTAAAGCCGATGGTAGTGATCAGACTATCAACGTGAAGTTCTTTTATCCGGTTAATCCCTAAACATTATGAAATCACTAATGAATCTTATTTTACTGCTTTTGCTGAGTTTGTCCGCCAGGGGACAAACCGGCGGGCAGGTAATCATTTTCGGTGGCTGTGTGACCGATATCAACGGACAGCTGATTGATTATGCCACTATTTTATTGCAACAAAACGATCAGCAGCAGGCGGGAACCATCACCGGCAAAGATGGCTGTTTCAGCATTGAAACACGGCCGGGCAATTATACTTTATTTATACAATGTCTGGGATATGATTCGATTCGGACCGAAGTGTCACTGCCGCTGCAAAATGAACCGGTGTATCAGTTGCGGCCGTCAGCATTTGCACTAAACGAAGTGGTAATAAAAGCCAATACCATTCAGCGCGAAGCCGATCGGTTTGTAATGACCGTGCAGCCGATGAGCGGAAAAGACGGCACCGAACTGTTAATACAGGCGCCGGGTGTCTGGCTTACCGAAGATAACATCTCGATCAACGGAGCTTCGGGAACGAAAGTATATGTGAACGAACGCGAAATAAAACTGAGCGGCGAAGAGCTGATTATCTACCTGCGCTCGCTAAAATCCGAAAATATCCGGCGTATTGAAGTGATTCCGATTGCGGGCGCCGAATATGAAGCCGGCACACGCGGCGGCGTAATAAAAATCACATTGCGTCATCAACAAATCGACGGTTATCAGGGAAATATCACGGCCGGCGGCGCCTTTGGCGATCAGTACCAGCGCTATCTGCCTTCGGCTTCGATGCAGTTGCGTATACGCAAATGGATTGTCAATGCTTCGGGTTCGGGCACCTTTACGCCGAAAGAGCAGGGAATCACCGAATCGGCACGCAAATACAACAATGCGGGTATGGGATTCAACAGTTTATCCCGCAATAAAATGGATAATCGCTATGGCACGGGACGCGCCGGGCTGATTTTCGAACCGGACAGCCTGAACAGTTTCGGTGTCGAGGCCGAATATATCCACAGCAATCAGATCACACGCTCGAATGGTAACACCTTGCTGCAGCAGCCGGATCAGTCGGTGACAAGCCATGCTTTTTTTGATCAACACAATGCAAACACCACCATTTCGGTCACTGCCAATTATATCCGGAAAACTGACAATCAGGGTTCTCTGCTGAAGGCTATTGTGGATTATGATAATAAATGTGCCACCGGCAACAGCGATAACCGCACCTCGCAACAAACAGCCTATGGGCAACAGGATTCGTTGTATCGCTATCATTCGCATGGCAAATATAATATTGTGACTACCGATTTATCCTGGCTCAAGGTGTTTAAACCCACATTAAAACTGAACAGCGGATTGAAATACACCAACACCTATATGAACAGTCGTTCGGGCTACGAAGCACTCAATGCCGACAACGTGTGGGAAGAGAAAACCGGATTTACCGAAGATATCCGCTACAAAGAGCGCATCTTCGGCGCCTATTCATCGCTCACTTTTAATTATAAAAGCTGGGATCTTACCGCCGGACTGCGTTTGGAATACACACACACGGCCGATCTGTCTGCCGATATCCGGCGCGATTATACCGATCTGTTTCCCAATGCCAATCTCTCCTACTCGTTCGATCCGCTGAAACGCTGGATGCTGATCGGACAATATGGCAGAAGCATTGAGCGGCCCGCTTTTTATGCACTCAATCCCAATCGGGTGCAGGATTCGGATTACAGCTACAGCATCGGCAATCCGTATCTGAAGCCGATGTATGTAAACCGTTTCGGCGCCACGCTGGTGTTTAACTACCGCTATATCTTATCGATAGGCAGCAATCTGCAGCACGATTTAATCCGTCAGTATGCCAAGCCCGATCCGGCTGATCCGAATATATTCTTTATTACTTTCGAAAATCATTACAAAGAAAATCACTGGTATATCTTCGCCAGTGCGCCGTTTCAACCCTTCAACTGGCTGACACTAAATCTGGATTTTACCGGCGTAAAACAGGATATTAAGATGACAAAAACCGCCCGGTTCGAAAATCATTACCTGGCATTTATCAACGGAAATGCAGCCTTTACGCTGCCGGCAGGCTTTTCGGCCGAGGTGCAGTACAACGGCATGAGCCGGCTCTATTCGGGTAACTGTATCGTGAATCCGCGGCATGTGGTGAATCTGTATCTGCGCAAACGACTGGCGAATAATCGTCTGCTGATTACAGCCAATGTGAGCAACCTGTTCAATAAACAATTCAGTTATGCCAATCTGATGAGTGATTACCGATCGGACATCCGTGACGAGCGCGGCGGTACGGGACGCATCTTCCGACTTACACTGGGTTGGAATTTCAACGGCGGCGGCAAAATAGGCAAAGCAAAAATTGAAAAAAGTTCAGGTTCTGAACGCGAACGGTTAAATGAAAAATGATTTATATACGTGAATAAATCATAAATAAATTATCTTTGATAAAAATTCAGCAAAAAACAATACAGCATGGAAGAGCAAGACATAAAAGAAAAGGAAAATCTGGAACTGATTGCCCGGATTATCCAACAGACCCAAAAACGCATCGAACAAAATTTTGGTTTACCGTTTATTGTTTGCGGCTATGTTACCTGCATCATCAGTTTAATTTTATGGGTGATTTATTATTACGGTTTAAGCTTCGACAGCCGTTGGAATTATTTATGGATCATCGTGGTTATTGCCTCATTAGTCAGCGGTAATTACACCTCACGCCATAAATCAAACGCCACAAAAACCTACCTGGATCGTGTGTTGGGTTATATCTGGGCCGTTTTGGGCTGTGTGGCTTTCATGGTAGGTGCCATTGCTTTCTTCGCAAATATCCAGGTATTTTTTCTGATTCCGTTTCTGCTCAGTCTGGGTGTGATACTGACGGGATTAATCATCGAACATCGTACCGTCATTGTGTGCGGACTTACCGGCACTGTTTTAGCGCTGATCTGTCTGCTGCTTAACGATACATTCCAGATTTTACTGTTCGGCATCATCTTTCTGATTATGATGGTGATTCCCGGATATGCCATGAACCAGCGGGCACGCGAAAACAATTAAAAAAGAAACAACATGGAAGATAAAGAAATCAATGAAAAAGAGAGTCTGGAACTGATTACACAGATGATTCAGAGCACCCAGCATCGTTTCGAGAAAAATTCGGGCGGACCGTTTTTAATCTGGGGATATCTTACTACAATACTCAGTTTTACCATCTGGTTTTTATTTAAAATAACCTATCCCGAATGGGGAAGCAAGAGCTATATGTGGCAGTATCTGTGGTTTATACTGCCTGTGGTGGGAGGAATCAGCACTTTCCTGATTTCGCGTAATAACGAACAGGCCATCCGCACCTACATCGATAAGGTAACCAAATATATCTGGCTGGTTTTCGGCATTGCCGGATTTGTAATCTCCTGCATCTCCATGTTTTTATGGAGCACTCCCATTTTGTTTATCATCTTGTTGATTATGGGTATGGCTACCACACTTACCGGACTGGTTATCAAACACAAAGTAGTTACAGTATGTGGTGCACTCGGCACGCTGGGATCGCTGAGCTGCCTGTTTATTTCGGGCATAGATCAGAACATCGCATTCGGTATAAGCTTCATTATTATGATGATTATTCCGGGTCATGTATTAAACAGAGCTGCACATAATCAAAAAAACATGTAATTTTGCGTCTATGTTTAAGAATTTAGATCCCTTGTTGCATTCTCAGCTCCGACTGGCGGTAATGTCGATACTCATTGCTGTGGAAGAGGCCGATTTCGTTTATCTCAAAGAGAAAACGGAAGCCACGGCCGGTAACCTCAGCGTACAGATCGACAAATTAAACGAAGCCGGTTACATCGAGGTTGAGAAGAGTTTTGTGGGCAAAAAACCACGAACCACCTGCCGGATTACCACATTGGGGCGCAAAGCTTTCGAACTTTATGTGAAAGCACTAAAAGATTATATCGGATAATGCGCCGGCCGGTGTGCGGGAAAAACAGCTTGTGTGAAAGCTAAACCTGAGTTTTTTACCATCCGGTCTATAAAAACAACAAACCCCTGATTCAGCGTGTGCTATTTGTGCCAAAGGATTTCTCCGCATTGCATTCCGGCTTATAGATAAAAACAAGCCGTTCGTTATTTCTGTGATGACGAACGGCTTTTGTTTTCTATGCATGGGATTTTCGGGGCTACAAGGCATAACATGAAAAACAACAGACCAAAGCATACAAATAATCACCCGACGGAGAGCCGGTTATTGAAAAGAATATACGGTGCCCGTAGCTTTTCGGGGGAAAAAAAGGCCGCTCCCGTTATCCGGAAACAGCCTTTTATTATGCTTTTATCTTCGATTAAATCACATACAATGAGCTGATCGATTCGCCACTGCATACACGACGGATCGCTTCGGCAAACATATCGGCAATGGATAATACCACGACTTTCTCACATTTTTTAGCGTAAGGGATTGAATCGGTAAAGATCATTTCTGTCAGCGCCGAATCATCCACACGCTGTGAAGCGGGATCCGACATTACGGCATGACTGGCAATGGCGCGTACCGATTTGGCACCGTTTTCCATCATCAGATTGGCCGCTTTGGTAATAGTACCGGCTGTATCAACCATATCGTCTACCAGCAATACATCCATACCTTTTACATCACCGATGATACGCATTTCGGCTACTTCGTTGGCGCGCAGACGCGATTTATGACAAATCACCATCGGCAGACCCAGATATTTCGAATAGCTGCTGGCGCGTTTTGTACCACCTACGTCGGGCGTTGCGATACATAAATTATCCATCGGTAAGCTGGTTTTGATATAATCAAGGAACACAGACGATGCATACAGGTGATCTACCGGAACATCAAAGAAGCCCTGAATCTGATCAGCATGTAAATCCATTGTAATTAAACGGTTGATACCGGCAGTGCTTAACATATCGGCAATCAGTTTTGCACCGATAGAAACACGGGGTTTGTCTTTTCTGTCCTGACGAGCCCAGCCGAAATAGGGAACAACAGCAATGATAGAGTGTGCAGAAGCACGTTTGGCTGCATCAATCATCAGCAGCAATTCCATCAAATTGTCTGAATTCGGGAAAGTAGACTGAACCAGGAAAACATCGCGGCCACGGATTGATTCTTCATACGAAACGGAGAATTCACCATCGGCGAAATGTTGAATATTCATCTGTCCTAACGGACAACCTAAACTTTTGCAAATTTTCTCTGCAAGATAACGGGAATTGGTACCTGAGAATACCAAGAAAGGAGTTTGTGCACTCATTATTCCTAAATATTTATCTTAATGTAAATAATTCCGAAAATGTGGGGACAAAATTACAAAACTTATTTGCAATAATACCCTTCTCCGTTATTAAAGTTTCGTAAAAGGTTGAATATTACCTTTTGTCGGAGTAATCAAACTTCACGATAGTGCCCGCATAACCAGCCACTTTCACCTCGTAAGGATAGGCGGATGTTAATGTTCCTAAATTCTTTGCGCCGGTCAGTAAATCGATCACCGAAGCAGCCTTATTGTCTTTTAGTTTGAAGTAAGCAAATGCCTCATCAGGAATCCGGATCTGCAGGGTTTGTTCGTTGCCGTCAAAATTGGCAACCACCAGCAGCACCTCTTCTTTATATTTACGCAGAAATGCAAAGACTTTTTGGGTATTAAAGGCAGGATTATGCTGATTGGCATACATCAGATCGAAAAAATCGCCACGCACCACGGCGGGCTCTTTTTGAGCGATGATCAGTATCTTACTGTACATTTCGCGCAGTTTATGCTGCTCGGGTTTCAGCTTGCTGCCTTTATAGGTACCGCCGTCTATCCAGTTACGCAGGGTTTCAAGACTCCAGTAATCGAAAATGGTAGTCCGCCCGTCGCGCCCGCTGAATCCCTCTTCGTCCATACCCGGTTCGCCGAGCTCCTGTCCGCTGTAAATCATCACCGGATTGGTATTCATCAGAGCCGAAACCAGCAAACCCGGAATGCCCGGCAACGGATTACCGGCAAAAAACTCAGAGGCGATGCGCTGTTCGTCATGATTTTCGAGGAAGTTAAGCATCTGATGCTGAATATCATTTACAGCCTGCCAGCAGCCGGTAATGGCCGAGGCCGGTTCGCGGGCGCACATTACGTTGCGCAGCGTATCGTACAGACCGACTTTATCGTACAGATAATCGAAATGACCGGTCTGTATGTAATTGCGGTATTGTGCGGGATTATAGACTTCTGCAATGAAAATAATACCATCAAATTCGTGTTTAATTTTCGGAATCACCCAGTGCCAGAACTCCACGGGCACCATTTCGGCCATGTCGCAGCGAAATCCGTCTACGCCTTTTTCGGCCCAGAATTGCAGGATCTCGTACATTTTCACCCAGGTATCGGGAATCGGATCAAAATGTTTGGTGCCACCCTGTACATAATCTACTCCGTAATTGAGTTTTACGGTTTCGTACCAGTCGTTCCGGTCCGGAAAAGCATCAAACCGATCATTACCGGTGGCTTTAGCCGGAAACTCGCTGTATAGAAAATCTTCCTGTAATGCGCCAAAGGGTAGCGACAGCGGCTGGCCGGGAATGTAATAAAAGTTATTATTAGGAGCAAAAGCCTGCAAATGATCATCTTTCTGTCCAAGATCTTCCACAAACTGCGGATGTACGTCTGAGTGATACTGACGTGCCACATGGTTGGGCACAAAATCGATCAGCATTTTCAGTCCGGCAGTGTGTGTGCGTTTCACCAGCGATTCGAATTCTTTCATGCGTTTCACCGGATGTTCGGCCAGATCAGGATCTACATCGTAATAATCTTTGATGGCATAGGGCGAACCGGCATTGCCTTTTACCACAGCCGAATGATCGCGTGCGATATTTTGAAGTGTATAATCTGTTTTTGTGGCATGTTCGATCACACCGGTATACCAGACATGTGTGATACCCAGTGTTTTTATTTCATTCAGTGCTTTGGCGGTAAAAGCCGAAAACTTGCCAACACCATTCTCTTTGATACTACCGTTTTTTACCGGTTTACTGTTCCGGTTATCGAACCAGCGCGGAAAAACCTGATAGATGATGATCTTCTTTGTTTGTTCCATTGTGTAGTCTGTTTTCTTAGTTAATATTTCGTAGTGAACACTATACAGTACTGTTAAAAAAGCCGGTGTTATCCGGCTTTCTGGGTAAGCATCTGTATTAAGAATTCATCTTTATTTTCTTTTATTATTTTATCAAACGCATCGGCGGCAGCCTGATACCCGATGTTTACGATTTGAGCCACATTATCCAGATCGAATGTTTTGTACTGACCAAACGATTCGGTTTCGATCAGCACATCGCACAGCCCTCGATCTTCCAGCGAATTAGCCTGAAACATAAACTGATAGGATCTTTCCGCAATATGAAATATGGTTTGTTTGTATTTCTGGGGAATCAGCGGACTTACATTGACACCGATTACCCGCTCGCATTCTTCGCGGATAAACGAAACAGGAAAATTATGAAACAGACCGCCGTCTACATAATGTACACCGTCGATAATAACCGGAGTAAATATAATGGGAATGCTGCATGATGCGGTAACCGAATCGACCAGTGGTCCTGATTTAAATCCTACACTTTCACCATTATCAAGATCGGTTGCCACCACAATCATGGGTGTTTCCAGATCTTCTATGCGTTTGGAGTGATATTGATCGTGCAGGAAATAACGAAATCGTTTAGTATCAAATAAGCCTGATTTAGGCAGTTGCCATTGTGCAAAATGAGAAAATTCTTTGTTTCTGAACATCTTCTCGATTTCATGTGAATTAATTCCGTCAGCAAACAGGGAACCCATCAGCGATCCGGCACTGGTGCCGACGATGATATCAGGTTTTATTCCGTTTTCTTCGAGATAACGAAATACACCGATATGTGCAAAACCTTTTGCACCTCCGCCGCTAAGAGCCAGTCCTAATTGATAGGGTTTATTTTGATTAGTCTCTTGTTTCATCCGATTAAATAGCTTTTTCGTCGACAAATATGGATCGGTTTTTGAAAGAAAACAGCAGTCAAACCAAAAAGGTTTGATGGTTTTATGTTTTGTTTCAAGATAAACTGTACGATTAAGTGGTTTACAGCTGACAAGAAAGTAATTTTATTTAACAAAAACAAGCATTCTTCGCGAAATATCGTTTATAAGTGTTTAATCTAACATTTATTTTTAACTAACAGATTTATGTACAAATGCAATTTATGGGTTATCTTTGTCAACTCAAAACAACACAAATTCAATCAACATGTCAATCTCACGCTTTAATGCAGTGGAGAAAGCTTCTAATCGCAAAGCGGTGGAAGTGATTGCTCCGAAACAAAAAGTATCCGAGTATTATGGTGAAAATGTCTTCAACCGGAAGACGATGCAAAAGTACCTCTCAAAAGAAACCTACAAAGCTATTACTCAGGCTATTGATAACGGCATCCAGATCGATCGGGAAATTGCAAATCTTGTTGCTGCCGGTATGCGTATGTGGGCGCTCGAAAAGGGTGTAACGCATTATACACACTGGTTTCAGCCGCTTACCGACGGAACTGCCGAAAAGCATGATGCTTTTGTGGAACATGACGGCCAGGGCGGCCTGATCGAAGAATTCAGCGGCAAACTGCTTACCCAGCAGGAACCCGATGCATCCAGTTTTCCGAACGGCGGCTTGCGTAATACCTTCGAAGCCCGCGGTTATTCGGCCTGGGATCCTTCATCGCCCGCATTTATTGTAGATGATACTTTGTGTATTCCTACTGTTTTCATCGCTTATACCGGTGAAGCACTGGATTACAAAACACCGCTGATTCGTTCGGTGGAAGCCTTGAGCGAAGCGGCACGTGATGTGTGTCATTACTTCGACGAAGAGGTTAATAAAATCACTCCTTTTCTGGGTTGGGAACAGGAATATTTCCTGGTAGATGAAGATATCTATTCGGCTCGTCCCGATTTGATGCTGACCGAGCGCACACTGCTGGGTCACGAAAGTGCCAAAAATCAGCAGTTGGATGATCATTACTTCGGTTCAATCCCTTCGCGTGTACAGGAGTTCATGAAAGATCTGGAGATTGAGGCTTATAAAATGGGTATTCCCGTAAAAACACGTCATAATGAAGTAGCCCCCAATCAGTTTGAGCTGGCTCCGATTTACGAAGAGTGTAATCTGGCAAACGACCATAACCAGCTCCTGATGTCGCTGATGAAAAAGGTGGCACGCCGCCACAATTTCCGTGTATTATTGCATGAAAAGCCTTTTATGGGAATTAACGGTTCAGGCAAACACTGTAACTGGTCGATGGGAACAGATAAAGGCTACAACCTCTTCTCGCCGGGTAAAAACCGCGAAGATAATTTACGCTTTATCACCTTCATTGTCAACTCGCTGATGGCGGTTTACAAATACAATGCTTTATTGAAAGCCAGTATTGCTTCGGCTTCTAATGCACATCGTCTGGGAGCGAATGAAGCACCACCGGCTATTATCTCTTCATTCCTGGGCACTCAGATTACGGAGATTCTGAATCGTTTTGAAAACTGTTCGATCGAAGATGCCATTCAGGTAGATGAGAAAAAACGTCTGCACCTGGGATTTGGACAGATTCCGGAACTGCTGCTTGATAATACGGATCGTAACCGCACCTCTCCTTTTGCCTTCACCGGCAATCGTTTTGAATTCAGAGCGCTGGGTTCGTCGGCCAACTGCGGTGTAGCCATGTTGGCGCTGAATTCGGCTGTTGCTTATCAGTTGCGTCAGTTTAAACAGGATGTGGAAGCGCTGCGTGCCAAGGGCGAAAGCAAAGAGGCTGCTATCTTCGAAGTGTTGAAAGCTTATATCAAAGAATCAAAACCAATCCGTTTCGACGGTAACGGTTACAGCGATGCCTGGAAAGAGGAAGCAGCCCGTCGCGGTCTGGATTGCGAAAGCAGTGTTCCGTTGCAGTATGATGCTTATCTGAAACCCGAAGTAATCCGGATGTTTGAAGAAACGAATGTACTGACCGAGAAAGAGCTGGAAGCACGCAACGAAGTGAAATGGGAAATCTATATTAAAAAGGTACAGATCGAAGCCCGTGTACTGGGTGATCTTTCGCTGAATCATATCATTCCGGTAGCTTTGCGTTATCAGTCGCTGCTGCTTGAAAATCTGGCACGCCTGAAAGAGACTTTCGATGCTGACGAATTGAAAACATTATCTGAAGAGCCGAAACGACTCGTGGTTAAAGTGGCCAATCACATCAGCCATGTAACCCGCATGGTCGACGAAATGGTTGAAGCCCGCAAAAAGGCCAACCGCATTCAGGATATGCGCGAGAAAGCAATTGCTTACCACGATGATGTATTCCCTTATCTGGATAAAATCCGCTACCACATTGATCATCTCGAACTGATGGTGGATAACCAGATGTGGCCGCTGCCTAAATACAGAGAATTGCTTTTCATCCGATAAATCAATTCCTGCCGATTGAATTGCATCATTCGTTAACAGATTTCTCTGTGATTCGTTATTGATGGTGTCATTCATGGTTTAATCAGATTTCATGATTAATTAAAATACAAAGAGCTTGCCCTTTATTTAGAGCAGGCTCTTTTTTTACGCAAAAAGGAATCATCCTCACGGACAATCCCTCTCTTCATTACGTAACATTTATTATTATATTATAAAGGATGTATTTTACAATTTAATCGGAATTCCGTTATAGAAATCCAGAATTTTAGTGCGGAAAATGAAATTGTATTTTGCCTGAGCCTGCTCGGCCAGACTGCGTGTATATTTCGTTTTTGCCTCATTAAAATCGAAGACTGTGCTTTTACCCGATTCGTAACGATCTTCTGCATACGAGAAAGCCTCTTCGCTGGCAATCACCGATTTGCCGGATGCCGTATATTTTTCCTGCGCGGCGGTTGCATTGTAATAGGCCTGCTGAATCTCTTTATACAAAACCTTTTTGGCATTCTCCATCATCAGTTCACGGTTGTTGATGCTGATGCGCGCCGACCGTACACTGTTGCGTACCTGAAAACGGTTGAAAAGCGGAATGCTGAGTGAAAATCCGACAGTTTTGCGACCGTTGTTTTTCATTTGGTCACCGAAGGAAACATTATCGAAACTGCCTTCGCCCGAATAATGATAATAGCCGTTGCTATAGCTGGCACCAAAATTAAGTTTCGGGTAATAGCCGGCCTGTGCCACCTTAAGCATCTTCTTCTGACTCTCGAGCATATACTCCTGTTCTTTAATCTGCGGCTTGAACGAAACAGCATGCTGATAAACCACATCCGGCGGCAAAATGCTGCTCATATAATCTTCCACCACATCTTGGAGCTCGGGAATAAACACATCGAATGATTCGCCATAGCGTTCCAGCTCGAGGCATTGTGCCAGATCGAGCAGTGAGAGATTCACCGAGTTTCGCGATTCAA
>CAMTPG010000056.1 GCA_947074335.1 uncultured Parabacteroides sp. | reverse complement strand
ATCCCAAGATGGTGGAATTTGGTATCTATTCCGAGCTTGAGCGGCATTATCTGGCTAAACTGCCCGATGCCGAAAAGGCGGTAATTACCGATTGTACCAAAGTGATCATGACACTCAACTCGGTCTGCAAAGAGATGGACGATCGCTACGAGCTGCTGATGAAGGCACATGTGCGAAACATCAAAGAATACAATGCCAAATTTATATCACGCCACCTGAATCCTGAAAAGGGCCATAAATTTATGCCCTTTATCGTGGTGATCATCGACGAGTTCGGCGATCTGATCATGCAGGCCGGCAAAGAGATAGAAACTCCGATTGCACGTATTGCCCAGAAAGCGCGTGCCGTGGGTATCCATATGATTATTGCCACGCAGCGCCCTTCTACCAATATCATCACCGGTATTATCAAGGCGAACTTCCCGGCACGTATGGCTTTCCGTGTGATGCAGATGGTGGATTCGCGTACCATTCTCGATGCGCCGGGAGCCAATCAGCTGATCGGACGCGGCGACCTGCTTTTCTCGCAGGGTGGCGAAACGCATCGTGTGCAGTGTGCCTTTGTGGATACGCCCGAAGTGGAAAATATTGTAAATACCATCGCGGCCCAGCCAGGTTATCCTACCGCTTTTCTGCTGCCTGAATATGTGGGCGAAAGCAGCGAGAATAAAATGCCGGGTGCCGTGGATCTCTCCGAGCGCGATCCGCTGTTCGACGAAGCGGCGCGCCTGATCGTTATTCAACAGCAGGGCTCAACTTCGCTGATTCAGCGTAAGTTTGCCATTGGCTATAATCGCGCCGGCCGATTGATGGATCAGCTCGAAGCCGCTGGTATCGTGGGTCCGTTCGAAGGCAGCAAAGCCCGACAGGTGCTGATTCAGGATGATTATAGTCTGGAGCAGTTATTGAACGCTTTAAAATAAGGGGAAAAGAAACGGATTGAAAGATCGAAAAGATAACGCATTAAAATAAATGAAGGATATGAAGATGAACAGAAATTGTCTGGCAGCTTATGTGCTGCTGTTGCTGGCTGTGGTTTGCCCGGTGCAGGCTCAAAATGCAACGGCTATTTTAGATAAGGCGGCCGGACTTTTTGAAAACTCAAACGGCCTGCGTGCCGATTTTACGTTGCAGACGCGTGCGGTGCAACAGGGCATTTCCGAGAGCTTCGATGGTGTGTTGGATATCAACGGCGATCAGTTTCTGCTCAAAACACCTGATATGCAGGTCTGGTTTGACGGTAAGACACAATGGTCGTATGTGGAGCGCAACGACGAGGTGAATGTAACAAACCCGACAGGCGAAGAGCTGCAGATGACTAATCCCGCTGCTTTGCTGCGCAGTTACAAAAAGGGTTTCAATGTGAAATACGAAGGCGAATGTACTGCGCCAAACGGAAAGTCGGCTTACACACTGGTGCTTACACCCAAAAAGAAAAGCGACATTGAACAGGTGGAAATTCTGATCGAGAAAAATTCGGGCTGGCCGGCGGCCATCACAATAGAGGCGAAAAATGATATTCGTAATTCGATCCGCATCAGTCAGATTGAAACCGGGTTAAACCAACCGGACAGCTTTTTTGTTTTCAACGAGAATGATTATCCGGGTGTGGAGATTATCGATCTGCGATAAGCATTCCGATTTGTGATACAGTGAGATTATCCCTGAAAAATATTCCGGATAAAATATTTCCGGAGATAAAAAAGAATTGTATTAAAATAGATAAAAGAGATGAGTGATACACAGAAAGAAAAGGTTCGTTGCCTGATTATCGGCTCCGGACCGGCCGGCTATACAGCGGCTATTTATGCATCGCGTGCCAACCTGTCGCCTGTTTTATACGAAGGCATTCAGCCCGGCGGCCAGCTTACCACAACAACCGATGTGGAAAATTTCCCCGGCTATCCGGAAGGTGTAACCGGCATGGAACTGATGGAAGATCTGAAAAAACAGGCTGCCCGTTTTGGTGCCGATATCCGCGTGGGGATTGCTACAAAAACAGATTTGTCTGAAGCTCCCTATAAAGTAACGATCGACGGAGAGAAGGAGATCGAAACCGAAGCATTGATTATTGCAACCGGTGCAACGGCCCGTTATCTGGGATTGCCCGACGAACAAAAATATGCCGGTATGGGCGTTTCGGCCTGTGCTACCTGCGACGGATTTTTCTATCGCAAGAAAGTGGTTGCCGTGGTAGGCGGAGGCGATACAGCCTGCGAAGAGGCGCTTTATCTTTCGGGACTGGCTAAAAAAGTGTACCTGATTGTGCGCAAACCGCATCTGCGTGCCTCGAAAGTGATGCAGGCGCGCGTGCTGGGCACCGAAAATATCGAAGTTTTATTCGAACACGAAACACTGGGTCTGTTTGGCGAAAATGGTGTGGAAGGTGCTTATCTGGTGAAATTCCGTGGCAAACATGAAGAAGAGCAGGTGAGTATTGCCATCGACGGCTTTTTCCTGGCTATCGGTCATAATCCCAATGCCGAGGTATTCAAACCCTGGATCGAAACCGACGAAGCCGGTTACATCAAAACTCATGCCGGAACTCCGCGCACCAATATACCGGGCGTTTTTGCTGCCGGCGATGTAGCTGATCCGTTGTATCGTCAGGCCATTACGGCTGCCGGAAGCGGTTGTGCGGCGGCTATCGAAACCGAGCGCTACCTGGTTGAGCATGGTAAATAATAACGACTGTTTAGTTGTTTGTTTCCGATAAACTCTGTTGATATTATATATGTATATGCGTACATATATAATATCAACTATAAAATCCGGTTAATAATCATCCGGAATCTATGAAATAAACCTGTCTGACTGACTATTTTAATGCGCAAAATAATTTTGTACGAATCAAATATGTATAGTTAGTAATTCTGCTGATTTCTTTTTTGTCCCACAATTTTCAAATACTATTTTTATGAAACGCATTTCATTTTCCCTCTTCTTTCTTTCACTGCTGCTTTCGACCGGTTCTGTATCGGCGCAACAGGCACAGGTTATTGCACACCGCGGTTACTGGACCGTAGACGGTTCTGCCCAGAATTCGATCAGCTCGCTTCAGCATGCCGACAGTGTGGAGGTGTATGGCTCCGAATTTGATGTGCATCTTACAGCCGATGATATTCCTGTTGTTTTTCACGACAGCAAAGTAAATGAGATGGCCATCCAGGAGGTGCCTTATGCTGATCTGCAATCGGTAGTCCTGACCAATGGTGAATCGATTCCCACACTGCAGGAATACCTCGATGCGGCACAGGGACTGAATACCAGGCTGATTTTCGAACTGAAATCGCATAAAACGCCCGAACGCGATCGCGAGGCAGCCCGCAAAGTGGTGGATATGATTGACGCGGCAGGATTAACCGGTCGCACCGAATACATCGCCTTCAGTCTGGAAGCAGCCAAAGCGCTGCACCGCTATTCGCCTCAAACGCCGGTCTATTATCTGAACGGCGATCTTGATCCGCAGGCCGTCAAAGCGCTGGGTTTTGCCGGCATCGATTATAATTACAAGGTGATGCAGAAAAATCCCGACTGGTTTAAACAGGCAAAAGAACTGGGACTGAAAGTGAATGTATGGACCGTGAATGATCCGGCCGTGATGCAGGAGATGATCGAAAGTGGTGCTGATTTTATTACCACCGATTATCCCGAAGCGGCAAAAAAAGCCGTACTTTTGCACAGCTCTAAATAAGAAACAAATTACATGCGACGACCTGTTTTACTTTTATGCTTACTCGCTTTGCTGCATACTGCATTTCTGCAAACTGCCAATGCTGCCGATTCGCCGAAACATGAAATTCGTGCCGTGTGGCTTACTACGGTTTACGGACTGGACTGGCCGAAGCGGCCGGCTACAAGTGCATCCGGGATAAAGGCACAACAGCAGGAGCTTTGCCGGATACTCGATAAGCTGCAGGATGCCAATTTTAATACGATCTTTCTGCAGGTGCGCCTGCGCGGCGATGTGATCTGGAATTCGGCCATCGAACCGGCATCTCAGGTTTTTTCCGGTAAAACAGGTACTATGCCCGGCTATGATCCGCTGGCATTTGCGATCGAAGAGATACATAAACGGGGTATGGAATGTCATGCCTGGTTTGTGACCTATCCGCTGGGCACAGAAAAGTCGATTCGCGAGCAGGGCAATCTCTCGGTGGTAAAACGCCATCCCGAACTGTGCGTATTGCATAAAGGCGAATGGTATCTGGATCCGGGCATGCCCGGTACCTCCGATTATATTATCTCGCTGGTTCGTGAAGTGGTGAATGGCTATGATATCGACGGCATCCATTTCGATTATATTCGTTATCCCGAACAGGCTAAATCATTTCCCGATAAAAAATCGTTTGCACGCTATGGCAATAAACGCCCGCTCTCCGAATGGCGACGCAGCAACATCAATCAGCTGATGATCCGGGTTTACGACGTTGTAAAAGCCGAAAAGCCGTGGGTGCAGGTGAGCAGTTCGCCCTTGGGTAAATACAACCGCATCCCTAAAATGCCAAATGCAGGCTGGACGGCTTACGAAAGCGTACATCAGGATCCGCAATACTGGATGGCACGCGGCAAGCAGGATATGATTGTGCCCATGATGTATTATCTGAATAATAACTTTTATCCTTTCGTGGACGACTGGGTGGAAAACAGCAACGGCCGGTTGGTTGTGCCCGGACTCGGCGCTTATCGGATGGTGAAGGATGAGGGCGACTGGAATATATCGCATATTACCGATCAGATCGACTACACGCGCCGTCACGGCGGAGACGGAAGCACCTTCTTTCGCACAGAGCATGTACTGGATAATCCCAAAGGTTTGTATAGCGTATTAAAAGATAATTATTATCAGCATCCCGCCTTGTTGCCGCCACTGAACTGGCTGAATGCCGATGCACCCGGTAAACCGCAACAACCCGATGTGGAACTGATCGGCGACGAACTGAAAATATCCTGGCAACCTGTGACGGATCAGCCCGGCGCGCATACCTATACACTCTATTTTTCGACCATCGATTCGATTAATACCGCTTCGCCGGCCTCGATCCTGCTGACCGGCATTCGCGAAACAACGGTTTTTCTGCCCGTCGATTTATCACGTGAAGCGGGTTATACCTTCTCGGTTTCGGCCTCTTCGCGATATCATATAGAAAGCAAACCTTCCAATGAAACCTTCTATTATTTAATCAACTTCCCTAAATAGTGTTAAAGTGATAGGTCGGATGTTCAAATAATGTTATCTTTGCCTTTGATGAAACGAATAGCAACATATCTGGCTGTCTGTTTTCTGGCTCTGCTCGTATGTTACGGAGGTTCGGGTGTAAACCTGTTTACTTTCTGTTGCGACGATTGTCAGTCGGAAGGCTTGTCCGCTTTACTCGACAACCGGTGTTGCGAAATACACGATCATCATCATTGTGATCCGACGGCTCACCATGCCGATGGTCACTGCGATGACGAAACCGACGAATCCGAATGCTGCGGTGTAGACCGTATCGAATTCGAATGGAAATCAGTATCGGCTATGGCATTCGATTTTCAGCCCTTGGTGATGGATTTACCTGCATTTCAACTATCCTATTATACATTTGTACCCGATCCGTACGTGAAATTATGCATGGTAGAAGAGGCTTCCGGTCCTCCGCCGGTCTGTCCGAAAGTGTATCTTTCACTACTTACCACACTGATCATTTGATAATAAACTACTTAACCCCTTTTTTTGGCTTTCGCGGTTCGAAAAGAGCGGAATGGCTATGCTTATAGTGTTAAGTATTCGTTATATCAAATGAAATTTTTATGATCAGACAAATTTATATTTTAGCTTCAGTTTTACTCTTTAGTCTTTCTGCCGGAGCTCAGAAAGTAATAACCGGTCATGTTTATTACGATGGTAATGAACCCATGATCGGAGCCAATGTGTATTGGGAAGGTACACATGAAGGAACTTCTACAGATTTCGACGGTTATTTCGAGATCACACAAAAACCTTCCGAAAAGAATTTAGTAGTCAGCTTTATCGGATATCAGACACAGGTAATTCCGGTGGTGCATCCCGACCAACCGCTCAAAATCGAGTTGAAAGCTGCACTTGAGTTGGAAGAGGTAGTGGTAAGTGAGCGCAAAATGGGAACGATCTCTTCGCGTACCAGTGTATTACAAACCCAGAAGATCACTTACGATGAACTTTGTCGGGCAGCCTGCTGTAACCTGGCCGAGAGTTTCGAAACCAATCCTTCGGTAGATGTATCGTATGCCGATGCGGCTACCGGCGCACGCCAGATTAAACTGTTGGGACTTTCGGGAACTTATGTGCAGATGCTGACCGAAAACTATCCCAACTTCAGAGGCGCCTCTTCGCTTTACGGACTCGATTATGTGCCGGGTGCCTGGATGGAAAGTATTCAGGTTTCGAAAGGAACATCGTCGGTAAAAAATGGTTACGAGGCGTTGGCCGGCCAGATCAATGTGGAGTTTAAGAAACCGACTACAGCCGATCTGTTTTCGGTCAATCTGTTTGCTGCCGACAATGGTCGCTATGAAGGCAATGCCGATGCTTCCTGGCATATCAATGATAAACTCTCAACCGGTTTGCTGGTGCATTATTCGAGTGATAAAATGCAACACGACGGCAATCACGATACCTTTCTGGATTCTCCGCTCAAAGAGCAGGTCAATCTGATGAACCGCTGGTATCATAAAACCGGCAATTATGTGGCACAATATGGTTTCCGCTACCTGTTTGAGAATCGTACCGGCGGACAATCCACGCGGCATCACGACCTGATTGATCCCTATCTGGTTAAAATGCGTACCAACCGCGGCGAGTTCTTTACCAAACAGGCACTCATTCTGGATCAGGAAAGTGTGGAAAGCGTGGCTTTGATCTTTTCCGGATCTTATCATGAACAGAAATCCTGGTACGACCGCACACCTTATAATATCTATCAGAACAATGTATATGCCAGTCTGCTCTACGAAAAAGAGTTTACCCGCATGCACAGCATCAGTACCGGACTGAGTATGAATTACGACGGCTTTACCGAGAATCTGACGCAGGACGGCATTCGTTTTCCATACAACCGCACAGAAGTGGTGCCCGGCGCTTATGCACAGTATACTTTCAATATGCAGGATAAACTGGTAGTGCTGGCCGGCATCCGCGGCGATTACAGCAGTTTGTATAAATTCTTTGTTACACCGCGTCTGCATGTTCGCTATAACCCGATGGAATGGCTGAATATCCGCGCTTCGATCGGTAAAGGTTTTCGTACTCCGAATATTCTGGCCGAAAATAATTTCCTGCTGGCCAGCAGTCGCCGGATGATTATCGACGACAACCTCAAACAGGAAGAGGCCTGGAATACAGGCGTGAATCTGACCTTCTATGTGCCGCTATTCAACAAGGAACTCATCCTGAACGGTGAATGGTATTATACCGATTTCAAGAATCAGGTTGTGGTGGATATGGACAGCGATCCGCATGCCGTTCATTTTTATAACCTGAAAGGCAAATCCTATTCCAACAGTTTCCAGATCGAAGCCTCGTATCCGCTTTTCCGCGGCTTCACGCTGACTGCCGCCTATCGCCTGACCGATGCGAAAACCGATTATATCAACAGTCAGGGCATTACGCAACGTTTACGCAAGCCGCTGGTGAGCGATTACAAAGGATTAGTTACCGCCTCCTATCAGACGCCCCTCAAGAAATGGCAGTTTGATGTAACGGCACAGTTTAACGGCGGCGGCCGCATGCCTTTGCCCGACGAACTGGCTCCGCTTTGGGAACCTAATTTCAAAGCCTATACCATAGTGAATGCGCAGATTACCAAATATTTCAGAAACTGGTCGATCTATGTAGGCGGCGAAAACCTGTTCAACTTTAAACAGGACAATCCGATTATCGATCCGGAGAATCCGCGTGGCGATTTCTTTGACGGCTCAATGGTATGGGGCCCGGTACATGGCCGTAAATTGTATGCCGGCCTGCGTTTTAATATAGGAAGAGATTAATTCCACATATTTTTAGTATTCATCAATTACGTTTGTATTATGAAACATGTAATTTTAGCCTTACTTTGTGCCGTTTGCTCTTTTTCGGCTGTGTCTGCTCAACAGACAGATAAGAAAAAAGAAACTGTAACCTTCTTTGTAGAAGGTATGGATTGTTCAAGCTGTGTTAAAAAAATTGAAAAAAACATCTCATTCGAGAAAGGGGTAACCGATCTGAAATGTGATCTTTCCACACACACAGCCGAAGTGACTTACAAAACCGACAAAACGTCGAAAACGAAACTGGTTGCCGCATTCAAAAAGATCGGTATGGATGCCGTTCCCGTAGAAGAGGGAACAGCCTGTCCGGCGAATGCAGAGAAAAAAGATGGCCATCAGCATTAAGCTGACTGATCATACAAGGGGCACGGTTGCATTTTTAACAGGATGCAACCGTGCTTTGTTTCTGCAAATGAGTGTGATTAAAAGGATTCGATTATCTTTGTGTGATTTTTTATCAATTATTTTCATTCACCATGCAACTTTTCCACACTGTATTGCATCTTGTTAATAATACTGTTTGTAGAAATGCATGATAGAACACTATTAGATGACGGAAGAACAACTGATAGCAGGTTGTAAGAAAGGAAACAGACTGGCTCAGAAGAAGCTCTACGAAACCTATTCTCCCAAAATGATGGGTGTTTGTCTGCGTTATGTGAACGACAGGGAAACAGCCCGCGATGTTTTGCAGGATGGTTTCATTAAGATTCTGACCGGAATCGATGCCTATTCGGGAACCGGTGCATTTGAAGGGTGGATACGGAAAATAATTGTAAATTGTGCACTTGAATATCTGCGGAAAAATGATATTTTGCGCGATGCTTCAGATTTGGAAAACACGTATGATGCCGCTTATTCAGATAACCAGGCCGTAGCCAATCTTTCGGCAGCCGAACTGATGAAGCTTATTCAGGATTTGCCGACAGGTTTTCGAACCGTATTTAATATGTTTGCAATAGAAGGCTATTCGCATAAAGAGATCAGCGAAATGCTGCAAATCACCGAAAGCACTTCCCGTTCCCAGTTTATTCGTGCCAAACAGATATTACAACGTAAAGTAAGTGAATTGTATTAGTATAAATTGACAATGGAAGACAAAGATAAAAATTCAATAGAAGACCTGTTCCGCTCAAAATTATATGATTTTGAGGCCGAAACATCGCCCGATGATTGGAATGCCATTGTCGACAAACTCGATGCGCCCAAAGCGCGCCTCTTCCCGCGTGTGTGGCGGTATTGGGCAGCGGCGGCGGTTATAGCACTGCTGTTTTTGGGTGGTAGTGTCTATCTTTTCCATTCACGGCACGATCAGCCGCAGTTGGTTCAACTTATGCAGGAGGAACAGACATCCGAACAATCGGTTGTACCGGTAACTGTTCCGGTGGAAGAGCAGCCTCTGTCTGATCCGCTGGCCCGAAACATACCGGCTGTGCAGCCGGCTCAAAAAAGCAAAAAACCGCTTCGCAAAACGGCGGCTCCAAATACCCGCACTGCAGTGGAATCTGAATTGCACTGCAGTGAAATTTCAGATACACTGCAGTGCAATGAAAAATCCATGCTGCAGAAAGAAGCACCTGTTTCTGTTCGCGGAGAGGTTGCAGCACCTGTTTCTTCTGATGCTTATGCCGTAAATGAACCGGCAACCGGCAATGCCCTTGTTTCGGACGATACTGCAACCCCGGTTGTAGTAACCCGCGCAGCAGCTATGCCTGAAGATGCACTGGCACAAGCGAAGGAAGATCCCGCTTCCGATGAAAAAATGAAACGCTGGAGTTTCGGTATGGGAGGCGGAAGCGTAACAACCGGAAGCTCCAATTCGATCAACACTTTTGCACTGAACAGTGCTTCGCTGCCTGATTTGGTGCTGATGCAATATAATTCGCCCTTTTTCAATGAGCATGCGGCCAAAACCCGTATCCGTCATAAAATGCCTTTCTCGTTTGGTGCAGGTGTAAGTTATGCCCTGACCGACCGGCTGGCTTTACAATCGGGCTTAACCTATTCTTATCTGTTATCTTCGTGGGAAACCAACGGAGCCTATAATGGTAAGACCAAGCAAAAACTGCATTATCTGGGTATTCCGCTGTCGCTGAATTATACGATTATGCAGTGGCATCGCATACAGTGGTATGCCAATGCCGGCGCACTGGCCGAAGTGAATGTGGCCGGGAAACTGGATACGCGACTTTACAACGGGAAAGAGCTGGTATCACGCAGTTCCGAACATATACGCATGAAAGAGTGGTTGTGGTCTGTCAATGCCAAGACCGGGCTCAGTTATCCGCTGCTGCGTTTTTTAAGCGTTTATGGCGAAGTAGGCGTAGGTTATTATTTTGACAACGGCAGCACTATTGAAACCGTGCGTTCCGAAAAACCATTTAATGTGAATTTACAAGCCGGTTTCCGTTTTGGATTCTAACCGGACAGTATATAACTAACTAATTAACTAAATAAAAATTAAAGTAACAAAAACATGAAGAAACTTAAAGTTTTAGGACTGGTCGCTGCTTCTGCCTGTATGGTAGCTTTGACATCTTGTTTGGACGGTGGTTCAAATAATTATCAACGTATGGATTATGCCCTGGTTGATTTCTCTACAAAATCTTTCCGTACCCTGGTTTATCCGATGAATGATTATCCTTTGTATCTGTCGGCTGTAGCCAACGATGCCTCTTTTAAAGCAGGCGATTGTATCATCGTAAATTATGAAGTGGATCTGAAATCTGTTGAAAATGATGCCGCTTCTGCCAATGGCTTTTATGTGTCGACCGGTACAGCTTCAGCTCCCATCGAAACCGCTACATTGAGATTTAGTACCATGGATGAAACTCCGCTGGAAAATGAATTGTTGATGTCGAACGGTGGTATCGCACTGCTCGTATCCGAAAATCTGTATCGTTTACTGGCATTAAATCAGCATACTTCTTTGCAGACAAATCAGAAGAACAGTTATTCTTTCTTCTTTGATTCAAATCAGACTCCCGAAAAAGTGGAAAATGTAGCTGATCGCGTTTATACAGTTTATGTACGTTGTCAGAAAACGGAAGAAGGCACAGCGCCTACAATCAGTGGCATGTCAGAAGCCCGCGTGATGGATGCTGCTCAGTTCTATGGTATTACAAAAGGTTTGGAATCGGCTGCAGGTAATGACGTGGTTTATTATCAGCTGAAATATCCGGAAACATTCAATGCCGATACAACAGCAATTAAAACATGGGGAACTTCAACCGTGTCATCTTTCTCTATCAAATCGTATAACGAATAATCGGAAACAGATTTAATCCCGGTTTTTCTGTATATTTTATAACATCCGGTGAGTCAATAGCTGTATATTGATTCACCGGATGTTTCTTTTTGCCGGAATAAAGCTTTTTTATTACATTTGTACGTTTAGAGCGTGGCGAATGATGCAACGCTGCAATCCTAATGAAGTTGAAAGCAATGAGAAAAAAAGGTTTATATGGTTTACTGGCTGCAGGGCTGTTGGTATTAAGTTCCTGTCTGGGCGATCCGGCTACACAATTTACCATTT
>CAMTPG010000055.1 GCA_947074335.1 uncultured Parabacteroides sp. | reverse complement strand
AATTCATTATTTCCCCAGCCGTTATCGCCCGTTTCGAACCACCAGCGTTGTGTATCGGGGAGTCGGGATTCTCCGTTAAATTCATCACTCCAGACCAGTTGATAGTCTTTTTCAGGTACAACAGTCTCGGATTGATCCGGCTGGGAAGTTTCGGGATCGGGTGCCGTTTCGATTTCAGCCTTTGCGCAGGCAGAAAAGAGGAGTAAGATGGCAAAGCAGAGCCAGCTTATATGCGTTGATTTATAATTTTGTTTCATTTGATATTTAAGTAAGTTGTTCTTTACTTTACTCTTTTTTATGCTCAATATTTTTCCTGAAATCATTCAAATTAACCGGGGCTGACAGGCAATCCCTGTTAATTTTTTTTACAGGGATTTTCATTCGTATAATCAGTCCGACTTTAAGAACGTCCCGTTTGGTAGTCGGAAATTCAAACCTTACATATTGATTAATATATGTTTATCTGAAAAGAATTTAACAAAGGGTAACGTTATAGAAACCACCGGACTACTTTAGTCTGCTGTTTTTCCCATTGTTTCAAATAACTCTACCATAAAGGTAATCATTTTGTTGAAATCATAAGAATATAACCCCATTGCTAATAAATAATTTTAAGAGCTTTGGCTACTTTTAATGCTTCAATAGAGTTGTTGACGCGAAGTTTTTCCATAATATTTTGACGATGACGGTCTATTGTGTTTTTACTAACAGAGAGTCTTAGGGCTATCTCTTTGCTTGCAAACCCTTGCTCAATAAGTGACAAGACCTGACATTCTCGAGGCGATAGAATATCACCTACCGACTCGCAGTTTGAGTATATTATTTCGCCCGTAGCCGTATTCTGAATAATACCGCCAAAACCTTGTCGATTGTCTATGTCGGTGGCAAAGTTATATAGACAAAGCGCCAACCATAACGAACCATTCGAACTGCTCAATTGATAGAAAGTACGATGTAACACAGGAATATATTTGTTGCTTTTGTTTCGCATACGAATAACGCTATGGGTACGAAAATTTGACCGTAGCTCAATTGGGGTTTTTCTGAGCAGGTGAAAAAAGTGTAACTCCAACAGATGTCGAGCTGCAAGGTCATCCGGGTGTACTTTTGCATATATCTCTTCTTCCCAGATAGATTCTATTTCTTGATTAGTACCGCTAACTGAAATCCCCAACACATTAGCCAAAGCACCATTGTAGATATAGCTATGATTATTTTTCAGGTCGCTAAGTACAGCGATTGAATTTTCATGTATAGCATACATTTGTGCAACTGCTTTTTGCTCCTCAAGTATACTAATAGTATCTTGAAAAGTGAATGGCTGCCCAAGCAGATTATCCTCGAGATCAGAGAATTGTTTCATTATTTTAAAATGGTCATTTTTTACCATTGTGCACCTATTTACAATGAATTACCTTTGCAAAGGTATTAAAAATGAATGGTTATTCTTAGAAAATGAGAACAGAAAAAGATAAAATGCTTGCAAGCGAGATTTATGATGCGTACAATGACGTGGTATTACTAAAAGAGCGAGCTATCTGCAAAGAGTTTTGCTATCAATAAATCAATTGCAATCTTCTAATACCACTAAATGGGAGGCAGTTATTCGCAGATTATTCAATAAGACAGGTCTGAACTTCATTGTCGAGCCTTCGCTTTATTGTGATTATGGTTATAATTTTGAGATTGGGGAGAACTTCTATGCTAACCATCACAACGTAATATTAGATGGAGCGAAAGTTACCTTCGGGGATATCGTTTTTATCGCACCCAACCGCTCTTTCTACACAGCAGGGCATACGCATGATGTTGAACAGAGAAACAAGAAACTGGAATATGCTTATCCCATAACCATTGGCGATAACATTTGGATTGGAGGAGATGTTACCGTTTTGCCGGTAATAACTATCGGTAGCGGTACAATTATCGGAACTGGTAGCGTAGTGACCAAAGATATTCCAGAAAATCCGCTCGTAGTGGATAATTCGTGTAAAGCAATTCGTAAACTATAATAAATATGAAAAATGTTCTACTTTGTGCCACTTCGATGCTGGCACTACTTACAACTGGTAATGTTATGGCTCAACGCCTTGACAAAATGCAATGGTTCAACGAACCTTTGAGTTGGGAGATTAAAAACCCCAAAACATTTGTAATGCAGGTTCCTGCAAAAACAGATTACTGGCGCATCACTCATTACGGATTTACGGTAGATGATGCCCCGTTTTATTACGCTACTTATGGCGGTGAGTTTGAAGTAAAGGTTAAAATTACAGGTGTATATAAAACAACTTTTGACCAGATGGGGCTCATGCTGCGCATTGACCATAAAAACTGGATTAAGACAGGTGTTGAGTTTGTAGACGGTAAACAGAATGTAAGCACAGTAGTAACTCACAATACTTCAGATTGGAGTGTTATAGAGTTGGATAAAGCTCCAAAATCACTTTGGATAAAAACAGTGAGACGTTTAGATGCAGTAGAGGTATTCTTTTCGTATGATGACAAAGAGTACAAAATGATTCGTACTTGTTATTTGGAAGACAACTGCCCTGTACAAGTGGGTCTAATGGGAGCATCACCTGACGGCGATGGCTTTGAAGCTGTTTTTGAAGATTTTGAAGTCAAGCAACTACCTGATCTTAGACGATTGGAGTGGGCTAAAGAATAGTGAATAGTACACCTTATCAAGAATAGCTATATACAATATTATGATATCTAAAATCATAATATTGTAGTTTTACAGCATAAAATGCCGTACGAACAGAAATTGCCTTGCAAGGGGATTTTGATCCCTTCATAAAGGAATTTTGATCCCTTTGCAAGGGGATTCTTTCTTTATCGCATAAATCTACAGAAAACTGAAATACAACACTTTACGTTTTTCATCCCAGCACTGCAAAACCATACCGGTTTTACAATCAATGATTCATGGAATCCGGACCACCGTCAGAGAATTCGGCGCCAGTCGGAGCTGAAATGTCTCATCTGCTTCGCAAACCGTTTGTTGCGGTGTTAATCCCTCTTCATTCAGTTCGCCGGATAAGGTAAAGACTTCGGCCGGTTGCTTTCCTTTTGTCCAGCCCTCCAGCCGGATTGTTGTTTCTGTGGCTTCGGGCAGGATATTCAGTAATTTGAGAATCAGGGCGCCGCTTTCTGTATCACGTACTACCGAGCAGGGCGTGCGTTTTACAATGGCCTCCGAATTATCTGAGCGTTGCAGCTCATGGTGCAGATAAGCATCGCCGGCATTACAACTAAACAGCTGTTGTACATAATAATTCACCGACGGACTCACGGTTTCGTTGGTGAAATAGATCATATCGGGTGCCCATTGGGTACGACCGGTTTTAGCCAGCATCGGCGCATACGAGGCCATACAGACTACATCACCGTTGCGTTCCAGTGCCGTCATATAGGCAGCCTCAGCCAGTGCTACTTCAAGGTTATTGGGGCGCCCGTCAAGATGAGCGGCATATTCGCCGAGATAGACTTTAGCTCCCTTGCGATCGTACTGATCATAGTAAGACTGATTGTTCAGGAACCAGCCCGGTGTCTGGTAATAATGCTCATCCACAACCGGCACCTGCAACTCATTTACAATTTTCCACCCCTCTACATAGTCGGTGCCTTCATTAAACGGTCCGGCTGTACCGATCACGGTGATCTCCGGATGTTTTTCCTGCATGGCTTTATATAATAAGGTAAAGCGCTCTTCGAACTGATCGGTGATCTGATCTTCGTTGCCTATGCCGATGTACTTCAGATTGAACGGAGCCGGATGACCGGCTTCGGCCCGTTTCTTTCCCCAGACCGTTGTGGTATCGCCGTTGGCATATTCCACCAGATCGAGCATATCCTGAATGTAATGATCCATCTCACAGAGCGGAATGCCCTGCTGACCGCCGCCGCGTGAATTCTGACAACAAACGCCTGCAGCAATAATCGGCACCGGAGCAGCGCCGATATCTTCGCAAAACTGAAAATATTCAAAATAACCCAAACCCTGTGTCTGATGATAACCCCAGATGTTACGCATCGGTTTGCGCGCTTCGAGCGGGCCGATGCTGTTCTTCCACTGATACATGTTGTGCAATCCGTCGCCATGCGCCACACAGCCGCCCGGGAAACGTAAAAACTGCGGGTTCAGATCGGCAATGGTCTGCGCCAGGTCATTGCGTAAACCGTTCGGGCGGTTTTTAAAAGTGGATGCCGGAAACAGCGAAACAAGATCGAAAGCATACGTGCCGCCGGTGAGCGGAAGCAGTTGCAGCCGGCCGTTACTTACCTTTTCGGTGACCACAAGTTGTGCCGTAAGTTGCTGCCAGTCGCTGCCTGAAGGCTGAACCACGGTTTCGCCCGCAATGCGGTTATCCGGCGTAAGCAGGGTCACTTTTACCCGCCCGCCATCGCCCGAAAGCATTTTGGCAAAAAGCGAGAGATTATAGGTTTCTCCCTGTTGCAGCGCAATGCCATCAAACCCGCTGTTGATCAATGAGACACCAGGAGTCTTTATATTCAGCACGGCATAATGCGGATTATTGGGATGAACGGGAGTTATGGTGTCTATCAGAAACAGAGCCTCATCCATGTAAGTTCGTCCGTCGGGATCCTGCAGGAGCCACGCCGTACGCGCATTCCAGTCGGGATCATTCCCTGTCTTATCTTCAGGATCATATTCGAAATCGCGGTTCTGAATTAGTTCGGCATACAGGCCGCCGTCGGCCGCATAGTTGATATCTTCGAAAAAGAGTCCGAACAGATGATCACTGATCGGTTTGCCCTGATCCATATTCACCGTCAGTATAGTCTGCAAAGGCAATGCATACTGCAATGAATCCGGCAAAGCCAGTCGCTCGGCCCGTAAAGCCTCACGCCGTCGGTAATCTGCCGTTTCCTGCTGCAAACGGGTCACCATCGCGCGATCCACGGTGATCACCGAGCCATGCTTCGCATTTTCGGGGAAAGCAATCCGATCGGTCACATCTTCCCAGTTTTGAAAATCGCGGGTGCGTTTCGCCTCATACCGGTGTTTGGTGTAAGCATCATAAATCACCAGATAGCTACTGTCGGGCAGTACGCAAACAGCCGGTCCTTCCACCCAGTCGGTAGCAAAGGGCGGCTGTCCGGTCGGCACATACGGACCTGTGGCAGCATCACTCACAGCCACCAGCAATTCTTTACGCGGTTCGGGATAGATGCGTTCATCTTTATAGATCATATAATATTGGCCATCCTTTTCGCAGATTGAAGCATCAATCACATTGTGCCCCGGATCGAAGAAAAGTTGCGGATCGGCATAAGTTTTAAAATCGCGTGTTGTGGTGTAATACATACGGTGATCGTATTTCTCGCCCGGCTCTGTTTTCCATACCCCGTTTTCTTTGATGGTGCTGGCCCAGAATATCACATACTGATCATTCGCACGATCGTAAATCATCTCGGGTGCCCAGCAGTTGCGCACTTCGAAGCCTTTCATTACATCGGGATACGACTGGCGCGACCAGTTGATCAGATCGGGTGATGCGGCATGACCGATTGCACTGCCTTCCCAGTTGAGTGTCCAGATACAGTGCCATAATCCGTCTTCTCCCTTCATAATAAAAGGATCGCGCATTTTCTTATCGGCATACCAGGTGCCGTAATCACATTTCAGGAAACTATGCTCATCGCCGATCGGATGCCAGGAATAACCGTCTTCGCTCCAGGCCAGATGCAGGCCGTTCCGGTTTTCATTCTTATCGGTGAAATAGGCAAAAATATAACAGCGATCTGTTTCGGAGGCCTGCAGAGAGGGAATCATCCACTGCAAACCCAAAAGCGCCGACAAAAACAGCAGCAGGTGTTTTTTCTGTACCATGGTTTTAAAATGTATTTGTTTAAACTTAACAAGTTCTCTTTTAATCTTTACAAAGATAAGCAGAACAATCCGTTTCCGTGTTTTTTTAACACCTTATTATTACAGATCTGTTACGAAAACATAGGTTAATATTATTGATTTCAATGAAATTAGGTTACTTTTGCAAGTAGAATAAATAACACTTTTCAATGAACACATACGATCTTTGCTGTATCGGCCATATTACCTTAGATAAGGTCGTTACTCCAAAAAATACAGTCCACATGCCTGGCGGAACCTCTTTTTATTTCGCTCACGGCATCAGTCAGCTGGATACTGCTAACATCCAATTGATCACGGCGCTTGCTCCTTCGGAAATGCAGGCCGTGGAAGATATTCGTGCCAAAGGCATCGATGTAGAGGTGCTTCCCAGCGAGCATTCGGTTTACTTCGAAAACATTTACGGCGACAATCCCGACAACCGCAGTCAGCGTGTGCTGGCCAAAGCCGCACCTTTCACTGTAGACGGACTGAAAGAAGCACGCGCACGTGTTTTTCACCTCGGCAGTCTGCTGGCCGATGATTTCTCACTCGATGTAATTCAATATTTGTCGAAGCGCGGCCGTATCTCCATGGATGTGCAGGGTTATTTGCGCGAAGTACGCGGCGAGCAGGTCTATGCCATCGACTGGACCGAAAAAGAGGAGGCGCTGAAACATGTGCATATCCTTAAAGCCAACGAACACGAAACCGAAGTGCTCACACACTGCTCCGATCCCTATAAAGCCGCCCGCAAACTGGCAGCACTCGGCGTAAAAGAGGTGTTGCTCACACTGGGCAGCAACGGTTCGCTGATTTATGCCGAAGGCGAATTCTATAAGATTCCCGCCTATCGCGCTACCGAGATTGTAGATGCCACCGGATGTGGCGATACCTACATGGCCGGTTATTTATACATGCGTAACAAAGGCGCTTCGTACGAAGAAGCTGGTTGTTTTGCCGCGGCCATGTGTACGCTCAAGCTGCAGAAATCAGGCCCGTTTAGCGGAACGATTGCTGATGTTGAGCACATAGTACGCGTAAACAGCCACAATACAATATCCGCATAACGGAACGATAAAAGCCAGCGACATAGTTGAAATGTCGCCCACATATCCCATCAGAAGCGGGCCTACGGCTCCACCAATCGGTGTCATCATCAGGAAGGAAGAGGCCCGCTTCGTATAAAAACCCAATCCTTTCAGCGAAATGGCAAAGATTGTAGGAAACATAATCGCTTCAAATATATAGCAGGCAAACAGACCGCCTTTCGATAAAACGCCGATATTTAATGTCACCAGCAAAGAGCCCAGCACCGTAAACAGCGCACAGATAAAAAGTACCTTTTCGGCCCGTATAAAACTCATAATCCAGCTGCCCAGCATTCGGCCCAGCATGAATAATCCCAGCCCGCCGAACGATAATACAATAGCAGCATCCTGCGCACTCATCCAGCCGTCGTCGGTCACATAATTAATAAAGAAGCTGTTGATCGAAATCTCCGCCACTTCGTAGCAGAACAGCGCCAGCACGCCGAAAGCAAAGGCTTTATGTTTCCACAACCCTTTAAATCCTTCGTCGGTCTCTTCGCCGGCCGATTGTAATTCATCCTCACTGACAATCTCCGGCAGACTTACGCGGGTAAACAGAACTGCCGCAGCCAGCACCACAATACCCATTACAATATAAGGCAGGGCGATGTTGCTTTCGCCCGATTCGTTGAACAATAAAAATCCGCCGATAACCGGAGCGCAGATACAACCCAGTCCGTTGAACGATTGCGCGAGATTCAGACGACTGGCAGCCGTCTCTTTATCACCCAGCTCGGTAACATACGGATTGGCAGCTGTTTCCAGAAAAGTGAGGCCGCAACCGATTACAAAAAGTGAAAACAGAAAGAACTCGAACGACATCAGATGTTCACTCGGAATAAACAGCAGCGAACCGATACCATACAAAATCAGACCGAAAACCACACCACGCCGGTATCCGTATTTGGTAATAAACAACCCTGCAGGAATTGCCATCGTGAAATAACCGGTATACATCATGGCCTGAATGAGCGCCGAGTGCGCTTTGGTCATGACGAAAATTTCCTGAAAATGTTTATTCAGTACATTCAATATCGCATGTGCGAATCCCCAGAGAAAGAATAGCGATGTAACTAAGATAAAAGGTACCAGATATTCTTTTTTGACTAAAGTCTTTTTGAGTCCCATCTTTATATGCATTGTTATTTGTTATACCGCCGCAAAGCTATCAATTTTTGTAACGCACTCAAAAACAAATCTTCTATTTTATTTTCGGTTATTAAGAATAATCGCTCTTTTCATCGCATCAGAAAAGCCTTTTTAAAGGTTTGTTGTGAGCCGTCGGGATGATACAATTCGGCAAAGAAAATATACACACCGGCCGGCATTCGTCCGCCATGCCGTGCCAGTCCGTCCCAGTACAGCTCGCCGTTCAGGCCCAACATTTCGTGTTCGGACAGTGTGGCAACACGCTGCCCCGACGTATTAAAAATAAAGATCCGGCAGGCATAACCGGTCTTATCCAGCTGATAGCGGATGGTATATTGCCCCGTCAGTTCGAGCCAGAACGGTGCTTCGATCACCGGCGGCGCACCGATGCCCGTTTCGGTGTCAAGCCCCGATTCAGACAAACCGTACTGCGAATTCTTAGTGCCAGGCGTACCGTAGCCGGCGCTCTCCAATGCTGAAGTCCAGTTTGATGCCATTTGCGTGGGCCCTTCTGTATCGATGCGTTCGAGCGCAATACCTTTGGCACTTTTCACAAAATAGGCATGCCAGTCGGCGCGATAACTCACCTCATCAATCACCACACCGTCGGAACTTCTGAAAAGCACCACGGTCGAGGCGGTATTGGCCAGAATGGGCAGTTTGGGAATCTCGACAATCGACTCCGGATCAGGAACCGTATAAAAATCAAAAACGCCGGCTGCACTTTTGGTAACAACCCGGAAACCCGAAGCCTCCAGCACGCCGCCAATGGCCGAAAGGGGATATTCGGTAGCCAGCGAACCGTCTGTTTTGCGCAGCGCCAGCGATAAACCAGAGAGTGGCAGTGCGCGCCCGGAGCGATTATAGAGTTCGATGTATTCGCTGCCACCGCTAAAAGGTTCGGGCAACAGTTCATTGAAGATGATATCGCCCGGTTCAATCTCCGCTTCGGGAATAAGCTGGGGCGTTTCAGGGATTTCGGGATCTTCAGGGTTATCCGGTTCCGTGACCGATGTAGTTGCATTGACGGCACCCGGCGTTCCCCCTTTCGTATCGGCAGAGAGTTGCCAGCCGCGGCCGTTAAACTCCCAGGATCTGCCGGCGGTGGCTTTGGCATAAGTCACCAAATCAATTACAGAGCCTGTAGGATCCAGCAACTGCAGCTCCTTGCCGGCATTAGCCAGTGCGGCGGGGAAATTAGCCAGTCCAAGATCGAGTGCACCATCGGCCATGACGATTTCGCGCCCGGCACGATACAGCACGGCATAGCCACCGGCCGGAAGCCATGCCACAGGCAGCGTTTTTGCACTGCCGCCGTACACAAACTGCCAGCCGTTCAGGTTGATCGCCTCCGCAGCAGTATTATATAATTCCACATATTCAGTTTCGGGAAGTGCCGTCAGCCCTTTGGGATCGGCCATAATTTCGTTGATGCGGACAGCTCCGGCAGGATAAGCCGCTCCGCTTTCTTCGCGCTCCAGTTCAAACCATTCGCTGAAATCGGGAATGAGCCCTCCCGCCTTTGTATATAATCCGCTGCAGGAAATTTCGTATGAGTTCCCGATTGTCATCACAGTCGGAAAAGCCGCATTGAGCGTAGTCTGCAAGGCCGCATCGGCATAGCTGATGCGATAAGCATCGCCAATGCCGGAGAGATGAATCACGGCATCGCTTTTATCCACCGCCTGATCGAAAAAGAGTTGCAGCTCGGTTTCGGTAATATACTGCACCTGTTGCAGCGCAGGATAAACGGATGAATCATCCGCTTCACCGGGTCTGTTTATCGTTTCAAGATCACTGAGCTGATGCCGGATGTAGAGGTTATCGAACGAGGTAATCACGTTTTTCTTACTCTTCGCCTGATAAAGACAGGCAAAATTAAAGACGCCGCCCGAGCGGATATCATGCAGGGGCGAATCAAAGCTGCCGGCGCACGTCCAGCTGTATCCGGGAGCCGATGCGGTGTAAAGTGTCCAGCGCGACTCATCTTCGAGCGTCAGTCGCACGCGGATCGAAACCGGCGGATCGGCCAGCAACCCCTTCTCACTGTCGATCAGCAACTCGGCATTGCGCGCAGCATCGAAACGATAGAGCGCCACACTGCGATTCAGTCCGCCCAGCTGCAGATAATAGAGCTCCTGCGAAGGCAGCGCCGTGCCATACACATAGGCGCGTGCATGATTGGCCGAAGTGGGTTCGTACTCAAAAGCAACTTCAAACTCCCACTCCATCGTGTGGTGATAATCGATTTCCGTCTTGATATAATGGATGCCTTTATCGCGCCCCGAAGCATCGAAGCAAAGGGCGCCGCCCGAAAGGTAAAATCCGGCCGAATCGACGCGCCAGGGGTTGCGACTGTCGAGCGCCGGCCCGTCGAAGGTTTCGGTAAGTTGTGCCCGACTACAAAAAGGTAGTAACAGCAGGTAAAAAAGCATAAATTGTTTCATATAGTAGCGGTTTTGTTTATAAATTGTCTATCTTTGCGCGAAATTCACTTAAACCTTGCTGATTTAAGGTTTTAACAAGTGGTAAAGTTATATTATTTTTACTAAAAACAAATTAATCTTTGCTCAAAATGAATGTAGCAATTGTTGGAGTTAGTGGAGCCGTAGGACAAGAATTCCTGCGTGTACTCGACGAAAGAAATTTCCCGATTGATGAGTTGTTCCTTTTTGGCTCATCGCGTAGTGCCGGTCGTGTTTATACCTTCCGTGATAAACAGTATACGGTGAAGGAGCTGAAACAGAACGACGACTTTAAGGGAATCGACGTTGCTTTCGTTTCGGCCGGAGCCGGCGCTTCACGTGAATTTGAAGAAACAATCACCAAATATGGTGCGGTAATGATCGACAACTCAAGCGCTTTCCGCATGGATAAGGATGTGCCACTGGTAGTACCAGAAGTAAATCCCGAAGATGCCCTTGATCGTCCGCGTGGTGTAATTGCCAACCCGAACTGTACTACAATCCAGATGGTTGTGGCATTGAAGCCACTTCACGATATTTCACCAATCAAACGTATTCACGTATCTACTTATCAGGCGGCCAGTGGTGCTGGTGCATCGGCAATGGATGAGCTGGTAAAACAATACGAAGAGCTTGCAAAAGGTGATGAGGCAACAGTTGAAAAGTTTGCTTATCAGCTGGCATACAACCTGATTCCGCAGGTAGACGTATTCACTGAAAACGGTTATACCAAAGAGGAGATGAAGATGTATCACGAGACTCGCAAAATCATGCACTCGGATGTGGAAGTGAGCGCTACCTGTGTTCGTGTTCCGGTGATGCGTGCACACAGCGAATCAACCTGGATCGAAACAGAAACACCGATCTCTGTAGAAGCTGCACGCCAGGCGTTTGCTGCTGCCGAAGGTGTAATTCTGCAGGATGATACAGCGGCCAAAGATTATCCGATGCCGTTGTTTATCGCAGGCAAAGATCCGGTTTATGTGGGTCGTATCCGTCAGGATTTAAGCAATCCGAACGGTTTGACATTCTGGACTGTAAGCGATCAGATCAAAAAAGGTGCTGCACTGAATGCCGTGCAGATCGCAGAGTATCTGCTGAAAGTGGGCAATATCGGTTAATTCCGTATAA
>CAMTPG010000054.1 GCA_947074335.1 uncultured Parabacteroides sp. | reverse complement strand
CACGAAAACCGCGCTTACCACCTCAGCTCACTACGCTACTCCCACCGTCTCCTCACTCAACGTAACTCACCATCCCACACGTCGTGACAAAGCGTTGCTGAATAATGGGTTATCAACACGGCTAGTTAGCTGAAAAAAGAAGAACTTATTTACCGTATTCTCTACGCGCAGCCTACTGCGTAGCCCGGTAGTCAGTCTGAGAAAGAAAAAGAAAAGGAGGCTAAATAAGCATACAAACAATCAAAAACCAAAAAGACTGCAAAAACTACTGCCTCAAAATCTGGAAAAACCGAAAAATCAACTACTCAGGCCACAACAGACTCTTCAGCAACGGAAATCTCCAAAGAAAAAACAGCAAAAGCAGAACAACCCGAACGTAAAAAACGTACTCGCATTGATCGCAAAGAAAAAGTTGCGGCTGCTGCTCCTGTTACATCTGTAGCTAACGAGAAAGAAGAAAAAACGGCTTCAAAGAAACCTTCGGCAAATGCTCCGGTTTCTGCTCCCGCTGCTGAAACAGTTGCTGAACAACCTGTGGTTTCTGTAACTGAAGAAAAGCCGGCAGTGAAAAAAGTAATTAAAAAAGCAGACAAAGAAGCTCGTATCGAATTGCCTCCTGTTGTTGCTGTAACTGAGCCGGAAGCGGCTCCTGTTGCCACCGAAACTGCCGCTCCGGAAGTTGCTTCGGAAACAGTTCAGCCTGCTACAACTCCTGTGGTAGAAGATAAAACAACAGCAGCTGCCGGTACAGAAGAACCGAAACGTGTTGTTTTCAGACATCCTGATGCTAAATCTGTTTTAGATCAGTTGTTCCCCTTCTCATCATCACCTAAAAACGAGAAGAAACAGCCGCAACAACAGCAGGAAAAAGAGGAACAACCGGCTGCAAATACTAATCGCCCGGTTCAGAAAAATAATAATCATAACAACAATAACAATCAGAATAATCAACGCAACAACAATGCATCGAATAATTCAAATAATAATTCGAATGCACCTCAGGAAAAACCGTATGAATTTGACGGAATTCTGACGGGTTGCGGAGTTTTGGAAATGATGCCTGACGGCTACGGTTTCCTGCGCTCTTCTGATTATAACTATCTGACTTCACCGGATGATATTTATGTATCTCAGTCGCAAATTAAACTGTTTGGTCTGAAAACAGGTGATGTAGTAGAAGGTTCTATCCGTCCGCCCAAAGAGGGTGAAAAATATTTCCCGCTGGTAAAAGTAGATCGCATCAATGGTCGTACTCCCGAAGAGGTACGTGATCGTGTTCCTTTTGATCACCTGACACCACTTTTCCCGGACGAAAAGTTTATGCTTACGGCGCGTAAGGCACCGAAAGTGTATGATAACATTGCAGTTCGTGTTGTCGATTTATTCTCTCCGATCGGTAAAGGTCAGCGTGGTTTGATCGTAGCACAGCCTAAAACCGGTAAAACCATGTTGCTGAAGGATATTGCTAACGCTATTGCAGCAAATCATCCTGAAGTTTATATGATCGTGTTATTGATTGATGAACGTCCGGAAGAGGTAACTGATATGGCACGCAGTGTAGATGCAGAAGTAATTGCTTCTACATTCGATGAACCTGCAGAACGTCACGTTAAAGTAGCCGAAATTGTTCTGAATAAAGCAAAACGCATGGTAGAATGCGGACATGATGTGGTTATTCTTTTAGATTCGATTACACGTCTGGCACGTGCTTACAATACAGTTCAGCCGGCTTCCGGTAAAGTACTGTCGGGTGGTGTGGATGCCAATGCATTACAAAAACCCAAACGCTTCTTTGGAGCAGCCCGTAACATTGAGAATGGCGGAAGTCTGACGATTCTGGCTACAGCTTTGACTGAAACCGGATCGAAAATGGATGACGTGATTTTCGAAGAATTTAAAGGTACAGGTAATATGGAGCTTCAGCTTGATCGTAAATTATCAAACAAACGTATTTATCCGGCTGTGGATATTACGGCTTCAAGTACCCGTCGCGACGATCTGTTACAGGATCAGACAACGTTGAACCGTATGTGGATCTTACGCAAATACCTGTCGGATATGAACTCTATCGAAGCCATGGAATTTGTGAAGAAACGTATGGAGCAAACCTACGACAACATGGAATTCCTTGCTTCCATGAATGGATAATAATAAAATTACCATATAAAAAAAGATCAGGATTGATATTCAATTCTGATCTTTTTTGTTTTAATTCGTATGGATTATATTGTCAAACCGCTCTGTTTCTTATGAAATCCTGATTTGTTAACAGATCCATTGCGGATAAAATCTTATTTTTTATCGGATTGTTTCCGACGGTTTCTGTTTCCTCCGCCCGAAAAACCACCTTTTCCTGCACCTGATTTAGACGGACGTCCCTTTCTGCGTACACAATATTTTGCGGGATCATATTCGGGAGATTCTCCGATAGTCGGATCAATCGGGATTTTATAGATCTCTTTTTCCAGAAAATCTTCGATATGTTTGAAGTTCATCTGTTCTTCGGTACCCACAAAAGTAATAGCCAGTCCTTCGCCATTTGTTCCGCGGGCCGTACGACCGATGCGATGCACATAATCTTCAGGATCATGCGGGATATCAAAATTGATTACCAGACGAATATCATTGATATCAATACCACGCGATACAACATCCGTTGCAACCAGAATATCAATTTTTCCGTTTTTAAAATCTTTCATTACCTCTTCACGCTGCGATTGTTCCAGGTCAGAGTGCATGGCCATCACATTAAATTTCATGCGTTTTAAAGTGGCTGCCAGTTCTTTTACCTTTAATTTGGAGGAAGAGAAAATGATAACACGTTGCGGATTGGATTGGGCAAACAGATTTTCCAGAATACGAAGTTTCTGCGTTGCATAACAGATATAGGCTGTTTGCATAATGGATTCGGGTGGTCGCGAAATTGCAATCTTGATCTCTTCGGGATCTTTCAGGATCGATTGAGCCAATGTGCGTATTTTAGGCGGCATGGTAGCCGAAAACATAATAGTCTGACAAGTGGGAGGCAGCAATTTATGGATCTGCATGATGTCGTCAGAAAAACCCATATCGAGCATGCGATCAGCTTCGTCCAGAATAAAAAATGAAACCTGAGAGAAATCGACGGTGCCTAATTTGATATGCGACAAGAGGCGTCCCGGAGTAGCAATAATAATATCAGCTCCCATCTCCATGCCCCGGCGCTGTTGTTCCCAGGCGATGCCGTCAGTTCCGCCGTAAACGGCAACAGCCGATACCGGAACAAAATAAGAAAAGCCCTCTATTTGCTGATCTATTTGTTGCGCCAATTCGCGGGTAGGAGCCATGATAATGGCATTTATGGCATTTGCCGGATGATTACCTTTGCTTAATTCATTAATAACAGGCAATACATAGGCTGCAGTTTTACCTGTACCGGTTTGTGCACAGGCTATAATATCCTTACCTTCCAGAATGACAGGTATTGTTTTTTCCTGAACGGGAGTGACTTCCTGAAAGTTCATGGCGTCTAATCCGTCTAATACCTCTTCTTCTAAATCTAATTCGTCAAATCTCATTTCTCATCGTTAAATTCTCTGTAAAGGTATACATTAATTGGTAGGAATAAAGCAATTAGAAGATAAAAGTTGAAATGAATAAAGAGAATATTAAGAATTGAGCGAAAAATAGTGATTATTTATAATATTTTTTGTAGATTTTATCATAGATTCCCAATTCATGAATCTGACTTAACCAGCTGTTCAGACTATCCAGCAGGATTGGAGAATCTTTTCTCAATGCCCACGACTGAATCTGAGTAAAGCTGATATCTGTATCAATATCAATTTCAGGCAAATCTTTTTGGGCAGCCCGTGCCAGTTGCTGATCACAAACGGCATAATCAATATCTCCTTTGGCTACGAGAATGGCCAGTTGCTCACCTGCATACAAATCATCTTCAATAATATATATGGTATCACCAATTTCATGAGCCAGATTATCCAATCGCAGCCGAATGGGAGAATCTTTCGGAATATAAATAGTTTTTCCTGCCAGATCAAGCTGATTTCTGACCGGTTTTAAATCATTATCATCAGTTTCTTTTCGTTGAATAAGTACCTGTTTATTGAAAACGATGGGTTCCGTAAAGAGATAATTCTCCTTTAGGTCGCTGGTAATGGGGATATTGCGGGCTATCACATCGCACTTGTCCTCATTCAGCTCTTTAAAACTTTCAGGAAGTGACATCTCTAAACTGATTTGAACTTCGAGTCCGGAAATATTAGCGATTGCCTGTCCTAATTCGTATTGAAATCCTTCAACGGTATCACCCGAGATGAAATATCCTGATTGATTATAATCCGTGATCAAACGGAGAATGCCTTCAGTTTTAATTTGCGTGTAATCCCGGATTGGAGCTTCTTTGGGTTTTAGCATAAATTGCCACAAAAGAATCATCATCATAAGTGCCAAAGCCAGTAATCCGATGTAAAGTCTGATTAATTTTTTGGATTTCATATCTCGGTTAATTATTAAATGTCATGTTCTGGTTTAATTATTGAATGTCACGGCAATACCCATTTTTACAACCATCGGGTTTAAGGGATAATGTGCCAGTGAGAAGTAATTGGGTTCTACAAACTTCTGACTCAGATTATAAGCCATTACAAAGAAGCGGGCCTGTTTAAGATTAAAGTTTACATAGGCATTAATTAACGGATATCCTCCGATTTTTAAATCCTTTTGCAACTGAAATTGCTGGGTAGCCGGTTCATAATACGGTGCATGATAAGCTGTATTATAATACAGATTGGCACCTAACTGAATTGATAAAACTTTTACCAGCTTAAAATCCAGATACATATTAGAATATAAACTTAATTGGGGAAGCGGCAAAACCTCCTTGTCACTGGTTAACTGATAAGCCAGTTCATTTTCCCAGCCGAAAGCCCGATATCTGAAATTTTGATTCAATCGTGCCGAGATTACCTGTACATTCCCGTTTTTCTGAACCGGTACTCCCGATTCATTAATATAAACATATTTCTGAATACTTTCCACGCCTGCAGATAACTGCGTCTTTGTCGATTCGATATTCACGCGGGCTCCGGCATAAAATTGTTGCATTTTATCCAGATTATTATCCCACCAGAAATATTTTGAATGAAAATGACGCAGATAAAATGCCGGTGTGATATTTTTAAAATAACCTTCGGCACTCACAGATGCCTCTTTGTTGAATAATTTAAAACGGGTCTGCAAATCTCCGTTGATACGGAATTCACCAATATCATCGCCAATTACACATAATTCGCCGCGGGCATTGTAGGTTAAAATATTACCCTGTTGCTTTGCAATCTCAGCACCGATATAAGTAGAAAACTCATCATATACCTGTTTTAAAGGGAAGTTCAATGTTGAAGGCTGTGCATTAACACCGCTTCCGTAAACCGGATTATAGCTTAATCCGGGAATGGCAGCCGGTAGTTCATATTTTCTTTTATCGGTTGTGATAAATGCGGTAATACCGAACTTGGCCCAATCCTGAAATCCTTCGCGCATAGATAAAGCCAGTGTATTTCTTAAATTCCAGTAAGAGGTTCGATCATCAACATTGGTTATAAGCCCGAATACACGCGGATCACCATCCGGATTCAGGTAGTTTTGGTTTAGATTCGTACCTTCTTCGGTAATAAATTTTCTGGTATTATCAATGTATTCCATGGAATGTGAAATACTTGAAACCGGAATGAATACTTTCTGAACCTGTCCCAGCGAATCAGCCGTTCCGGCAACTTCGCGATAAAATCCCAGATTATATCGCTGGGCAGCGAAATATTGCTTACCGCGGATACGGTTCCAGGCTTTTGTCTGATAGCGGACATCATAAGTTTTCGGGTCATTATTTTGTCTGTTGCCTCCGCCAAAATATTCGTCGGGATGCGTAATGATCGAATCGTTAGCGATACCACCATTCTCGTGATTAATGAAATTATAATTACTAAGAAAAAAGTAAGTGTCCAGTTTATCCGAATTATAGCTGGCAAACAAACGATAACTTAATAATTTATTTCCGTTATTTTTATATTGTCCGCGACTATAGATATAATCCAACTCGCCACCTGCATTCCATTTTTTACCGAAATTCATAGTCAGCAGCGCTTTTAACCGTTCATTCCGGCTATCGCCACCACCTTCAGTGGTATATGAAACCAAAGTATAGGGGATTTTTGTATTGAAATATTCGGCATTGCGCGGATCTATGATATAATAATCATAAGGATCGGCAAAAATAAAATCGCGTGCTTCTTTCCGTTCCGAAAATATTTTACTCTGGGCAGCAGATCCCACATTTCCCAAATATCCCACTGCCAGCGATTTTGATTCAACTAAAGTGGTATTCGCAAAATTCAACTGATGCGTATCCATGGGCGCCACATAAGGTGTAACCAACGGAGACAGGCGATAAGCCGTAATGCGTTTATTATTGATTGTAGAGCTGTCGGGCGTAAGCAGACTATCCGGAATTTCTTTTCGGGCTGATGACAGATTACTCAGGGAAAATCCCTTACCGCTTCCCGGCTGACGTTGGGCATGAACAGAAGAAGCGATAAATAGTAATAATATGATATGTAAACAATACTTCATAAGCCACAAAGATATAATAAAAAGGGCGTCCCGTGAAATAGAAACGCCCATCTTTATATTCTTTTTAGAAGATTATATCTTTCATTTTACAAGATTATACCTGTTGGATAATCTGCATACCTTTTTTTATGGCTTCTTCATTCATCGGAAGCAATTTATGATGTCTTTCCGGCAAGGATTTCTTTAAGCCCAAAAGCACATTTTCCAGCTTAACCATGGGGCATACTTTGAGTAATCCGCCAAGTATCAGCATATTGAAAACCTTTTCATTCTTCATTTCGGTAGCAGCATCCATAGCATCGATACGGTATATCCGGATATCATCACGTTTTACCGGTGTATGGATTCCATAACCGTCGTAAATTAAAATACCGCCTTTTTTTACCTTATTCTCAAATTTATCCATCGAAGGCTGATTCAGAATAATGGCAATATCATATTCATTTAAAACAGGCGAACTGATCCGGTCGTCGCTCAGAATAACTGTTACATTGGCTGTTCCGCCACGCTGTTCAGGTCCGTACGATGGCATCCAGCTCACCTCTTTGCCTTCCATTAATCCCGAATAGGCTAAGATTTTGCCCATCGATAAAACGCCCTGTCCGCCGAAACCTGCAATTATAATTTCTTTTTTCATACAAATTCCTGTCTTAAATTATTCTACATTTTTCAAATCGCCCAGCGGATAGAAAGGAAACATATTATCCACCATCCAGGTATTTGCTTTTTCGGGCGTCATTTTCCAGCCTGACGAACAGGTTGATACAAATTCAACCACCGAAGTTCCTTTGCCGGCCATGGCATTTTCGAAGGCTTTGCGAAGCATCTTTTTAGCTTTACGAACAGCCGCCGCCGTATGTACACTCTGGCGTGTTACCAGACAGGTGCCTTCCAGCTGAGCCAGCAAATTACCGATTTTCAGCGGATAGCCGTTTAGTGCAATATCGCGACCGTAAGGGCAGGTTGCCGTAGGCATGCCTTCGAGTGTAGTGGGAGCCATCTGTCCGCCGGTCATACCATAGATTGCATTATTTACAAATACAATAACAATGTTTTCGCCGCGGTTAGCCGCATGAATAGTTTCGGCTGTACCGATAGCAGCCAGGTCACCGTCGCCCTGATAGGTAAATACCATCTTGTCCGGATTTAGTCGTTTGATCGCTGTAGCCACGGCCGGCGCACGTCCGTGAGCCGCCTCAATCCAGTCTACATCAATATAGTTGTAGGCAAAAACGGCACAACCCACCGGCGATACGCCAATGGTTTTATCTTCCAGTCCCATTTCGTCTACCACTTCGGCAATCAATTTATGGATAACTCCGTGACTGCATCCAGGGCAGTAGTGCATCGGATTATCATTCATCAATCTTGGTTTATCGTAAGCCAGATTTTCCGGTTTAATTATTTCGTTGAGTTCCATAACTTCTAAATTAATTTATGAATCGTATCAGATATTGAACCAGTCGCAAAACAATGGCTGCACCCCCGCAATACATAAACGGTAAGCGGTTAGCAGGCAACGCAAAATAACAAATTACCGCTGCTACGGCCAGTGCCAGAAAAATCCAGGTCAATATCGTATCCGCTTTACTTCCTCTGTGCATAATCAGATTATTTTTTCTTTTAACGCTTCAAGAATTTCATCCGGCGTAAAGACGATGCCGCCTAATCTGCCGAAATGTTCCACTTTAATCTTCCCGTTCACTGCCAGACGGATATCTTCCACCATCTGACCGGCATTCAGTTCGACCGATAAAATACCTTTTACGCGATTGGCAAAATCCTGAATTGCTTTTGTGGGGAAAGGCCATAAAGTGATCGGACGCAACAGTCCCAGTTTAATTCCTTCTGCACGTGCATTTTCCACCACTTTCTGGCAAATACGTGCAGATGATCCGAATGCAACCAGCAGATATTCTGCATCCTCACATTCAAACTCTTCGTAACGCACTTCATTTTCTTCAATGCGTCTGTATTTTTCCTGAAAGCGGATGTTATTTTGTTCCATGGATTCAGGATCCAGTTCGAGCGAAGTAATCACATTGCGCTTACGCTCTTTCTTACCATAAGTAGCCCAGGGTGAATCGGCTATAATCTCTGCTTCGGTTTTGCGCGGACGTTGCGAAGGCAGAACTACTTTTTCCATCATCTGACCGATAATACCATCTGCCAGAATAATCGCCGGATTATTATATTTAAAAGCCAGATCAAAACCAAGTCCTACAAAATCGGCCATTTCCTGTACCGATGAAGGTGCCAGTGTAATAAGCCGGTAATCACCATGACCACCGCCTTTTACTGTCTGGAAATAGTCAGCCTGACTGGGTTGGATGGTACCCAGTCCCGGACCGCCACGCATCACATTTACAATCAGACAGGGCAGATCGGCACCTGCCAGATACGAAACGCCTTCCTGCTTCAGACTGATACCCGGACTCGATGAAGAGGTCATCACCCGTTTTCCGGTACCGGCACCGCCATACACCATATTGATGGCTGCCACTTCACTTTCGGCCTGCAAAACAACCATGCCGGTCGATTCCCAGGGTTTTTCTACCATTAATGTTTCGAGAATCTCCGATTGCGGAGTAATCGGGTAACCGAAATAACCATCTACTCCATAGCGGATAGCCGCATGAGCAATGGCTTCGTTCCCTTTCATGAGTTTTATTTCTTCAGCCATAAGAGTTATAGTTTTACTTTATAGATGGTTAAACATCCGTCCGGACACACCATGCCGCAGTTGGCACAACCTATACAATTGTCCGGGTTTTTCATATAAACGTAGTGATAACCTTTGTTGTTAACTTCGCGCGGATGTAACTCAAGTACATCCGAAGGACAGGCTACGACACAAAGATTACATCCTTTGCAACGCTCCGTATTAACAACGACCGTTCCTTTTATTTTCGCCATAATTTGTATTATTAATAAGCTAATGAAACATCTTTTTCGTTTAACAAGCGATTGCCAAAGGTAATAAAAACTTTGAAGAATGATTTTTTTTTCAAATAAATCGGGGATTATTTTCAGGTCGAATGAATTGTTTTTTGTCTTTTTGCTACTCAAAAAGCACTTAATAAAACAGAATTCAGATTCCGGTTTTTATAAATTGTAAGTAGATTACCGTAAGTTTAACAAAATGCATTCTTTTTTGTTTTTAATTTTTACAATATCTCAGTTATCGGTTTCGGTTTATGCTTTGCAGCACAATTCTGTTTAATGGACTGTTGTTTGTCTCCCGATTCAAAGAAAAATTCTATATTTGCCACAAATGCAAATGTGCTAACTTAAGTCAGTTTTATTATATGGAAAAACAAAATCAACCCCGGCGTCTGATGTCGCTGGATGCGCTTCGCGGTTTCGATATGCTCTTTATTATGGGTGGTGCCGCCTTCTTTATTGCTTTAGGCAATTTATTCCCTATTCCTTTTTTTCAGTTTTGTGCAGATCAGATGTATCATGTAGGCTGGAACGGATTAAAACATCACGATACTATTTTCCCCTTGTTCCTGTTTATTGCGGGAATCTCTTTTCCTTTTTCTCTCGAAAAACAGCGACTAAGCGGTAAAAGCAATCAGGCTATTATTAATAAAGTAATCCGTCGTGGCATTAAGCTGGTGATTCTGGGTTTTATCTATAACGGTTTACTGAACTGGGATTTCGAAACCATGCGCTATTGCAGTGTACTGGGACGAATTGGTCTGGCCTGGATGTTTGCCGCATTACTGTTTATGTGTACCACAACACGCGGGCGCATTTGGATAACCGCAGCTATTCTGGTGGGATACTGGCTGTTAATTGGTTTTATTCCGGCACCCGATGCGCCGGCCGGTACCGGCGTTTACGAAATGGAAGGTTCGCTGGTAGGTTATATCGACCGGCTCTTTATGCCCGGACGTCTGCATCTGAAAGTGCACGATCCCGAAGGATTATTATCAACCGTGCCTGCTATTGCCACGGCATTGCTGGGTATGTTGACCGGCGAAATTATTAAGAAAGAGGATTACAGTGATAAACGACGTATGCTGATTATGTTTGTTACCGGTGCTTTTCTGCTGGTTGTGGGATTGCTTTGGTCGCTTGTTTTCCCGATTAATAAAAATCTCTGGACAAGCTCATTTGTCTGTGTGGTCGGTGCCTATTCCATCTGGATCTTTTTACTTTTCTATTTTATCATCGATGTATTGGAACTGCGCCGATGGACACTCTTCTTTACCGTAATCGGTATGAATTCCATCACTATCTATCTGGCTCAGGCTTTTGTGCGCTTCTCGTTTACATCCGAAAAGATTTTTGGCGGAACCATCGGTCTGTTGCCCGAAACAGCCCAGCCCTTCGGAAGTGCCATTGCCTACATTCTGGTTTGCTGGTTCTTCCTTTATTTCCTCTTTAAAAAGAAGGTATTCCTGAAAGTATAATATGCAAAAAACAGATTGTCCAGGATCACAATTATAGTTTTAGATGAATCTGTTGTTTTCAAATTATAGTAAATAAAAAACAGAATGAGTCTGTTTAAATATCAATATTAAAGCTAAAAGCCCGAAAATCTGAAAGTAGCAGATTTTCGGGCTTTATTTATAAAATGCTATTATCCGGCTGAAGCGAAAAAGTAAATAATAGCAATAACCGGGAGTGTTCTTTTATTCTGCTTTTAAAATAAACAGACAAATCATCAAATCATAAAATATTAGAGGCCAGTTCCGACAGCGGACTACGTTCTCCCTTAATCAGATTAATGTGGGCAAACAGCTCCTGGCCTTTCATTTTATCAATCATATAAGCCAGTCCGTTACTTTGTGCATCCAGATAAGGTGAATCAATTTGCTGTATATCGCCGGTGAAAACCATTTTTGTGCCTTCGCCTGCGCGGGTGATGATTGTTTTCACTTCGTGTGGAGTCAGGTTTTGCGCCTCGTCGATGATACAGAATGTTTCGGATAAACTGCGACCGCGAATATAAGCCAGTGCCTCAATCACCAGCTGATTATTCTTTTGCAGATCTTCTATTTTACGCACATCCGGACTGCCGGGCGAAAACTGATTACGAATTACATTCAGATTATCAAATAATGGTTGCATATAGGGCTGGATTTTTTGTTTCTCATCGCCGGGCAGAAATCCAAGATCTTTATTTGCCAGAGC
>CAMTPG010000053.1 GCA_947074335.1 uncultured Parabacteroides sp. | reverse complement strand
GTCTGACGACAAGACATTACATCCTGATGATCGCCAAAGATAGAAAGTGCATGTGAAGCTAAAGTACGAGCAGAAACATGGAAAACGCAAGGTAATAATTCGCCTGCAATTTTATACATGTTAGGAATCATCAATAACAATCCCTGCGAAGCGGTAAAAGTAGTTGTTAAGGCACCGGCCTGTAAAGATCCGTGTAATGCACCGGCGGCACCGCCTTCTGATTGCATTTCCTGCACCATAACTGTTTCGCCAAAGATGTTTTTACGTCCGGCGGCTGCCCATTCATCTACATATTCTGCCATTGTAGACGACGGGGTGATCGGATAAATTGCAGCCACTTCGCTAAACATATAGGCGATATGTGCAGCTGCCTGATTACCATCACAGGTTAAAAATTTCTTCTGTTTTGTCATAGACGCTAACTATTAGTATTAAAATAAAACTCAATATAAAAAACCAAAGAGCCAGAGAGGAATTGCGTTTCCTTCACCGATCTCGATTTTATCAACTGCATAATAATAATCCGGATTATTCTTAAACTTCATGTTTGCTTCAATCCGGAAATTGAATGTGTTATTCACCAGGAATTGTGCATTTTTCAATCCCTCATTCATCGTGTTATCCTTTAATAGTTGATTATAGAAAAAAGATTCACGCACAGACTGTGCATTCACCTCCATGGGGCGAATGGGATACATCAGATTCGAATTATATAAATATACTTTCGAAGGTTTCTTCGGAAATGATTCGCCTTCGGGATACAATATATTTACCAATCGGGCATCCGATAAATATTTAATATAGTTCATCACCGTTGCACGCGAAGTCTCGATATCTTTACTTAACTGACTTACATTTGGTGTGCAGGGTGCATGGATTGCTAACAGATAAAGCAATTTACGCAATTTGGGTAAATAACTTTGTTCGATCTGCTGGATGTATAATACATCTACTTCCAGCATCATGTTCATGGTTTTAAGTAAATTCTCTGAAAAATTACGTTTTTCTAAGAAGAACGGATAAAATCCATGGTGCATATAGTCCTGAAAATAGGCCATCGGCTTTCCTTCAGCACATATGGCTTTTGCAATTTCCCGATGATTGGTTCTGATCTCTTCGAAAGTGAAACAGGGAAACTGATGTCCGGCCTGCAGATTGAAAAATTCACGAAAAGAAAAACCACGCAGATTATAAGAAACAACTTTACCTGAAAGATCGGGATTCTCTTCTTTCAGTCGCATAACCGACGAACCGGTAAAAATAATCTTTAAATCTTCAAAGTTATCGAAGCAGTAACGCAATTCTTTCGACCAGTCCGGATATTTAAATACCTGATCAATCAGTAAAACTTTTCCGCCTTTGGCTCTGAATTCGGCAGCGAAGTCGATCAGGGTACGCTCGGTAAAATAGAAATGATTCAGATTGATATACAGACATTTTTTATTGTCGGCGCCGAAAAATTCGCGCGCATAACTCAATAAAAAGGTTGTTTTACCTACTCCGCGCGAACCTTTAATGCCGATTAACCGGTCATCCCAGTTAATTTCATCCATTAATCCACGGCGAACAGGCGAATATAAATGTTCGATTAAATATTTATGTGTCTTAAAAAATGCTTCCACGTAAAACAATTAACAATTGACAATGGGCTATATAAACACTTATTTATTAAAATCCCATTTAGATTATTTTGCAATCGCAAATTTAAACAAAGTATTTAGATTTGCAACATCGGGATAGCAAAATTAATCAGTCATTGTAATACCCCATTGCCAATTGTGTATGTTTTTCAGCATTTATTCCATGATGGAAATCCAGCCATAGGTATCTGGCAGATCGCCATACTGAATGCCGCGAAGTGTCTGATACAGCTTTTCGCAAACCGGTCCGGGTTTTCCGTCTTTTGCAATCACAAACGAAACATCATTATCGATATCATCGATCTGTGATATAGGAGCAATCACGGCAGCCGTACCACATTCGGCAGCCTCTTCGAATGTTTTGATTTCATCATATGCCACAGGTCTGCGCTCCACTTTCAGGCCCATATCTTCGGCCAGTTGTTGCAAACTCTTATTGGTAATAGAGGGCAGGATAGAGTGCGACGACGGTGTGATATAGGTGTTATCGCGAATACCGAAGAAATTGGCCGGGCCACATTCGTCGAGGTATAATTTTTCTTTCGGATCCAGATAAAGTACAGCAGCATAGCCTTTTTCGTGAGCCATTTCTCCGGCTACCAGACTGGCTGCGTAATTACCGCCTACTTTAATAGTGCCTGTTCCGTTGGGTGCTGCACGGTCGAATTCGCGCATGATGCAAACTTTCGATAAAGAGAAACCGCCTTTAAAATAGGGACCTACCGGCGTTACAAAAACCGTAAACATATATTCGTCAGCCGGTTTTACGCCGATTTGTGCGCCCAGACCAATCAGCAGCGGTCGGATATATAAAGCTGCACCGCTTTCGTAAGGCGGAACAAAACGTTCGTTTAATTTCACGACTTTACGTACGGCTTCTTCGAATCTGTCGACGGGAAATTCAGCCATTTTGATACCGCGGCTCGATGCCTGCAGACGTTTTGCATTTTCTTCCATACGGAATACGCGGATTTGTCCGTCTTTACCGCGAAATGCTTTTAATCCTTCGAAAGCTTCCTGTCCGTAATGCAGACAAGTGGCTGCCATATGGATATTTATGATCTCGGAAGAGCAAACTTCTAATTCTCCCCATTTTCCGTCACGATAGTAACAGCGTACATTATAATCTGTCTTGATATATCCAAAGCCCAGATCAGACCAATTTATCTTTTCCATATTTTTGTTGTAATTAGATTATTGCAGACAAAGATATAAAAAAGCAGATACCCGAATATCAAAATGAAAGAAAACTTGTCGGTATAATTCAGGTTTTTCAAGGCTTTGACGGGTATTGATACTGTTCTCCCCAGGTCATTACGACATAAGGTGTTTGTTGTTGTTGCAGTTTCCGGAATGTCAGCCAGTAGGGTTCGCGATGATCAATGCTGTGACCCATTTCATTTTCGTGGCCGGTGATGATAAGTTGCGGGGCAAAACCGGCAATCAGTTCATCCATATTCAGTGTCCAGCAGTTTACAAGCAGTATATCTAATTTAGGCGAACGGTTCCGGATTTCTTTAATCCATTCCAGATCTTCTTTTCGGTACTGATCGCCGGTTTGAGCCACACTGAATCCTTCGGGAGTTGTTACAACATAAATATTATTGGGCAATTCACTTTGATGGCCCGGATAAATGGTGATGTTTATTGTTTCTCCGTTTGAGAGGTGAAGTTGTTTATCCAGCGGATTTTCGGCGCGCCAATGACTGATGCCCGGTTTGTCGGGCCAGAGATCGGACGGACAGATTACCGGTTTGCCGGCATTGATGAATTCGTTGGCAACAAATTCGTCGGCATGATCGTCGTGACGGTGCGATATAAATAAAACATCCGATTGCTCGATAAGCTGTTGCATTAATGTATCCGGAATCAGCCCTTTTCCGCGGTATAAATCAAATGCTACTGTGGTAGAAGGTGTGCGAACAATGAAACCGTCATTGTATAGTTTATAGATTTTAAGCCCTTCAGAAGCCGGTTGTTGTAATTCTACCGCAATCGGTTTAATCTTATCTTCGATGAACTGATGCAGACAGGCGCTACTATCGTATAATGTATTATGCAGTAAAGCATCCAGATTGCTTAATGCCAGCTTGCGTACGGTTGTGTTTCCGGTAGCAGGCGGATTTTCCTGTAAAGCCTGCCGGATTAATCCGAATTGATATTCTCCCTGACGAAGCAGAAAATCCTGTTCCTTACCCCAGTAATTTGTTTCCTGCAACGGATTGGTTTGTTGAGCCCATAATGTATCGGCCGATCCGGTCATACAAAGTGTAAGACTCATGATTTGATATAAGGTATTTGCATTCATACAGTGTCTTTGTGTTGTGGTATCAGTATTCTATATTATGCAAAGATAAAAGATTTTGGCATTTAACAGGCTAATAAAAATAAAGGCGACAATTTTGCCGCCTTTATTTTAAGGTTGTTCTGAATTTTCATCTTCATCCATATCAATAACCATGCGTTCAATGTCATTTTTGCATGTAATCACTGCATCTTCAATGCGCTTTATATCTTGGGATGTGATATTAAAAATATAAGCCGGTTCAGGCAGATCAATACCTTCGTCGGTGTCTTCATCGTGATATGCAATACGAATTTCAACAACTCCCTCTTTTTCTTTTAAAAGAGCTTGTGTAATCAAACCGTCTTCATCGGACTGATAGGTTGTGATTCCATCCTTTTCGGTGCCATCGTTTCCGAAAATCTGATGTAACTTTTCTTTCATTTGATCCGGCAAACTTTTTTCCATATGCTGTTTATGTATTTATGATTTATATATATAACAAAGTTTCAACCATTTTGTGCATTGAGATGATCATTTTCTGAAGGATGGAGATGCAGGTATCTTGAGTCGGCATCCTGAATTCATTGCTGAATGCCCTGTTTTGGTCTGAAATTAATCAGAAATATAAATAATAAAACCCCTTTCCGTACCCTATAAACGGAAAGAGGTCTATCTTACAATAAGTTATTTTTACTCTAATACTGCGAGCGTATTTAAACGGCAAATAAATCATCTTAATGCGATTTATAATTTACCTATATTAAAAACAACTCACGATTTAAAATGTTCACGATTTAAATCGGAAATTAAGAATTAATTTTCCAAATAAAAAGAAGGTTTCTGAAAAAGAAGAGATTAAAGCAATTAAATAAAAAAACGCTTTTTGCAATTTCACAAAAAGCGTTTTTTAACACGAAAAAGGATTCGTTTAATAAGTTATTTTATTCACCAAAAATTTTTGTTTTGGTGAATTTTACACCGTTGCATTCCACTTCCCATTGAACCATAGGATGATAAATATGGTCAATGGTTCCGCTCAGCATTCTGGTTTCATTTTCTTTCAAATAGCCCAGCATATCTTCGTCAGTTACGGCAACAAGCTCATTTCCGGTTGTGCTGTCGATGATGCTGAATTTGATCAGTCTGATTGTACTTTCGCTGGTATTAACGATTTCTGAATATAAAGTTCCCGAGCAATATCCGTTTACGGGAACAATGGTTGTTGCATCAAAATTGAGAACTACCATATCTTCTACAGTCAATGCATTTACAATACATTCAGCGCTGACACGACCATCTTCAGATTCACAGGTGATTCGAACCTGGCCTTTTAAGTGTGCCTGAACAATACCTTCACTGTTTACAGAGGCAATCGACGGATTGCTTGAAGTCCAGGTTACATTTTTATAAGTAGCATTAAAAGGAATCAGCGATATTTTTAATTGCTGCTCGGTGGCAATCTGAATATCATAAACAGGTTTGTCAAAAACAATCGCTGTTAATACTACAGGATTTACCGTTAGTTTTATATCTGCCTTAAATTCACCATCTTCGGTAATTGCGGTGATGACAGTTTCGCCTACATTCAATGTTGTAACATGTCCGTTGATATCCACAATGGCTACATTCTCATTGGATGAGATGAAAGATACGTTTTTATTTGTTGCATCTTCCGGTAAAATAGTATAAACCAAATTGTATGTTTCGCCCAAAATTAATGTCTTTTCTGATTCGGACAGTGTTATGCTTTCAACGCGGGTTGGTCCGACCTGCACTTCACAAACAGCAAATATTTCCGGATTAAGCTTGTCAGATACCGTGATAGTGGCTTTACCATGGCTCATACCTTTAATGATTGCTGTTTTTTCATTTTCGCGATCTTCGCGGATATGCACAATATCTTTATTTGATGTTTCCCAGATTAAATCCTGATAAGTAGCATTTTCGGGAACATAAAAACAAAGCAGTGTTTCTTCTTCGCCTACTTCAAGTTTTACTTCGGTATGATTCAGAATTAAACCGGTTGCATCAACAGGAATAACCGTAATGTTGCAGGTTGAATACATGATACGACTGCCAACATTTGTTTCCACTTTAACCACTGCTTTTCCGACGCGTAAAGCGGTAAAAAGACCTTCTGTAGAAATACGACCTATTTCGGTGGATATAGGTGTGTCATCTACATACCAATTAAAAAATTGCGATTCAACGGGAGATGAATTTCTAAGTACAGTGAACTGATATGTATCTCCGGGTATTAAGATTAACTCTTTCGAGTCTAATTCGAACGACCCGAGACAATCTTCCAATGTTTCATTGATACAGGAAACCAGCAGCAATGAAAATGCAAAGAGTAAAATTTTCTTCATAACTTTTGTAATACTATTTGTTTTTATGCATATATTCAATTTAAATGTTTTGCATGTCCCTCAAAATGTTGTTGTTAATAAAAATTTAATAATAAATTCAACTTACCCGGTTACCATTCTGAATTCAAAAAACATAAATGATAAAATGCCCTTAACTTTTAAATAAACCGGATGAAATGCAATTATCAGAAATAAGTCTGAATAATGCTACAATATAATTACAAAGATGTGAATCAATTTGCCTTCCTTTTCCAAAGGGTACTTTCTGCAAAAACAATTGCAAATTTATAATATATATTCGATTTTAACAATCAGTTAGATAAAATAATTTAACGAATTTGCAAATATTTTTTGTTTTATGAATAAAAAATACAAAATGTTTTTTCATCCGAAACCGGAAAAGCGACAGGGTGATTTATGTTGTTGATAATGAAACAGGTAATCGGAATAAACTGAATATTGACTGATCCGATTATATTATATGGAAAGTTTAATTCGGAATAATTGTTTGTTGCGAGATGTGGTGTTTGTAATAAATGGCTGAAATGCAAGATGTTGACAGGTATGAAATAAAAAAGGAGAAGCATTAGTAATACTTCTCCCTGGTGACCTCGGAGGGGATCGAACCCTCGACCCAATGATTAAGAGTCATTTGCTCTACCAGCTGAGCTACGAAGTCGGAAACGATTTATTTCGTTTGTGGGTGCAAAGTTAGTCCTTTTCTTTTTGCATGCAAACAAAATCTGTTTTTTTTAAAAAAGAATTATTCAAAGATGAATAATTCGGATGGTGTTGTTCTTTTTAAAGTATATAAATTGACATCTTTGCCTACGCGAATTCCCTCTTCAAACAAACGGATATCGACTGTTTTAAAGGCTAATTCCGGATGGTTATTGTCGCGACTTAAATGGCACAACCAGATGTTTTTAACATGTGTATCCCAGTTTTCAGCCAGATAATCGGCTGCATCGCGGTTACTTAAATGGCCGGTCAGGCTGGCAACCCGTTCCTTTAGAAAAGTCGGATAACTCCCGAATTTAAGCATCTCTTCATCATAATTGGCTTCCAGAATAATATGATTGGCCAGACGCAGATAATTTTTTACAGTATCTGTAATATGACCCACATCGGTAGCAAATGTAAATTTGTGTTCGCCAAATGTAATATGATAACCCACACTGTCGGTGCTGTCGTGAGGCACTTCAAAAGCAGTAATTTTAAAATCGCGAATTGAAAACGACTCTTCCTTGGCAATGATACGTCGTGACGAAACCAGGGTTTCCTCTACATACCGGCTTTTTTCTATTCCCTGATGAACACCGGATGTGGTATAAACGGGAATGGCATATTTTTCGCCAAGACAACCTACTGTTTTGATATGATCGGCATGATCGTGTGTAATCAAAATGGCAATAATCTTATTAAAATCAAGATTATTGTCTTTTAATACTTTTTTGATTGTACGAATGCCGATACCCGCATCAATCAATATTCCATATTCGGAAGTTCCCAGATAGTAACAATTACCACTGCTTCCGCTTGCCAGACATAAAAAAGATAATTTCATGTTCTTCAACAATTAACTCCGAAATGTATCAGATATGGATATTTCTCCAATAAGCGAACAATTCATATGATCTTTTACCTCCTCAGCCGAAAGTCCGTGTCCAAACAAAAACATGAGCTTGGTTACAGCACTTTCGGTTGTACTGTCGTAGCCGCTGATAACACCGGCATTCAGTAATTTATGTCCTGTTTCGTATCGATGCATTTCTACATTTCCTGTTTTACATTGTGTTATATTTACAATGACAATACCCCGGTCTACAGCCTTTTTCAGCATTTCCAGAAACCAGTCGAAACTGGGTGCATTACCGCTTCCGAAAGTTTCCATAACTACTCCCTTCAGATCGGGAATATTCAAAATACTTTCCACAACATGCGGAGAAATACCCGGAAATAATTTTAGAATGGCAATATTTTCATCCAGTAAATAATGGGGTTTCAGCGGTTTGCGTGATACAGAGTGATAAATTTGCTGTGTATCATATTTAATATAAATTCCCGCATGCGCCAATGAAGGATAATTATAGGATCGGAATGCATTGAAATTATCCGCATTAATTTTACTGGTCCGGTTACCTCTTAGTAAATCGTTTTCAAAAAAGATACATACTTCGGGAACAACCGGTATGCCATTTTCTTTGGCTGCCGCAATTTCAATGGCTGTAATTAAATTTTCTTTTCCATCCGTTCTCAACATGCCAATCGGAAGCTGAGATCCGGTTAATATAACCGGTTTACTTAAATTTTCCAGCATGAAACTTAAAGCCGAGGCTGTAAACGACATGGTGTCTGTACCATGCAAAATAACAAAACCATCGAAGGATTGATAATTATCAGAAATGATTTTTACCAACTTCATCCAGGATTGAGGACCCATTTCCGAAGAATCCAATGGCGGATCAAACTGGATCGTGGAAACGCCATAACCTAATTTCTTAAGTTCGGGCATGTTATCTTTAAGATGTTGAAAATTGAAAGACTCAAGTACGCCGGTTTCCGGATTTTCAATCATGCCTATCGTTCCTCCGGTATAAATAAGTAAAATGGAGGCCTTATCCCAATGATTATTGTTAAGTATAGTCATGTTGCAAAAATAACAAATTTCTTGTTTAAACTGCTATCATGATCAATATTTATAGGTGTTGTTTATACAAAATGTAAATCTTAGGGGAGAAATAAACCTAAGTGTAAAAAAATATCCTGATAACAGACTTTTGATTATCAGGATATAAGCGTTTATATATGTTAAAATTACTCACTAATTGTAATTTCTCCGATTAATGAGCAATTCATATATTCTTTCACCTCGTTTGCTGTCAGACCCTGACCAAAAAGGTACATAAGTTTGGTTGCTGCACTTTCGGTAGTACTGTCGTAACCACTTATAACGCCAACATCCGATAATTTATGTCCGGTATCATATCGCAACATTTCTACTATACCAATACAGCATTGTGTTATATTAACAATCACTATATCACGGGATACAGCTTCTTTTAATAAATCCAGGAACCAATCGAAACAGGGAGCATTACCACTGCCGAAAGTTTCCATAACAACTCCTTTAAGTCCGGGTAAGCTTAATATACCTTTAACTATTTGCGGCGGAATTCCAGGCAGTAACTTCAAAACGGCAATATTTTCGTCCAGCTGATAATGTGCTTTAAGCGGTTTAACCGTATCGGGATGATAAATAAATTCTTTATTAAATTTTATATCAACACCGGCGTGCGCCAGAGTAGGATAATTAAACGATTTGAAAGCACTAAAATAATCGGCATTGATTTTACGGGTTCTGTTTCCCCGCAATAAATCATTTTGAAAATAGATACAGACTTCGCGAATCACGGTATCTCCGTTATCTTTTGCGGCTGCAATATCAATGGCTGTAATTAAATTTTCTTTTCCGTCGGTACGCACTTTCCCGATAGGCAGCTGCGAACCGGTTACAATTACCGGTTTATTCAGATTTTCGAGCATGAAACTAAGTGCCGAAGCAGTATAAGCCATGGTATCCGTGCCGTGTAATATCACAAAACCGTCGTAATCATGATAATTATCAGCAATCGTTTTTGTCATTTTAATCCAGGATTCAGGTCCTACTTCGGATGAATCCAATGGCGGATCAAACTGAATGGTTGTAATTTTATGACCCAGTTCTTTTAATTCCGGTACATGCTCTTTCAGATGTTCAAAATTGAAAGGTTCGAGCGAACCTGTCTGTGGATTTTCAACCATGCCAATGGTTCCGCCGGTATAAATCAGTAATACAGAGGTTTCTTTATCGAATTGTTTATGTTGCTTTGCCATTTGGATATAACTTAAAATAAAACATTTGGATAAGTAACAAACCGCTATTTAGAAAGGTTGTATGAAAAGAATTAATTATCATCTCCTTTCATAACCGGAACAGAAATATGATATTTTACAGCCAGTACTCGTGTTAAAAAGATACTTGTAGCGGCTATAAATTGTGTAATTGACGGATTCAGATTTATTTTCAAACACAGAAAATAGATAATTCCTCCCAATACACAGGCTAAGGCATAAATATCTTTACGGAAAATCAGAGGAACTTCATTAATTAAGGTATCACGTGTCATACCGCCGAATGAACCCGTAATTGTTCCCATAACGATTGCTACCCACATCGGAAAGCCAAATGTTAAAGCCTTTTCAATACCTACAACGCCAAACAGACCTAAACCTATGGCATCGAATATAAAAAATGTATTGTTCAGACTTACTACATATTTACGCAATATGATAACAAATAATAAAGCTAAACCCGAAATAATTAAATAGGATGACTGCTGCATCCAGAATGGCGTTGCGTTTAAAAGAATATCCCGGATAGTTCCGCCGCCAACTGCTGTAACAAGTCCTACAACATAAGCGCCAAACCAGTCAAACCGTTTGGCCGCAGCCAGTCGTATGCCGGAAATAGCAAAAGCGAAAGTCCCGAAATAATCACATAAAGTAATAAAATCAAGCATAAATTTAAATTTATACAAAGGTAGCTATTTCTCTTAAAACAAAAGATAAATCGGGGCTCTCAATTTATTTACCAGCAATAATGATCAATAAAATCAAGACATTTCGAGAACTTAACCCGGAAAATGTCAGTTATAAGGATAAGACATAAACATCAAACTAAAAGCTTATTCTTAAAACAGATTGATAAGAATGAAGAAATTTTTATTAATTTTATTCATCAGTGCGGGTTGTATTGTTGCAGGATTCGGACAAACATATATACCACAGGTTTCGCATCGTTATTATTATAATGATACAACCAAAATTCTTCCCAGAAAACCATGGGTTGCCGTCGCTGAAGTATTCGGACTGAATATGGCAGTATGGACTTTCGATCGGTATGTTATGCACGAAGACTGGTCGTACATCAACTGGAAAACCATCCGGCATAATTTTCGTAAAGGTCCGACCTGGGATACCGATCAATTTATGACCAATCTGTTTTCGCACCCTTATCACGGTTCACTTTATTTTAATGCCGGCCGAAGCAACGGACTTAATTTCTGGCAATCCATGCCGTTTGCCGCAGGAGGCAGTTTGATGTGGGAATTTTTTATGGAAAACGAACCTCCGTCGATTAATGATATGATGGCAACCACCTTTGGCGGAATAGCACTTGGCGAAATAACCTACCGGCTGTCGGATATTTTTATTGACGATCGTACCACGGGTGCCGAACGAATCGGGCGTGAAATTCTGGCCGGTATATTTTCGCCGGTTCGTGCATTTAACCGGGTTATAACCGGACGAGCCTGGAAATGGCAACCGATTAAAGGACGCGTTTTCGAATCTACTCCGGTCAATTTTATAATATCTGTCGGACCGCGATTTCTGGCAGAAATAGATGATTAGATCGGAAGAGCGTCGTGTAGTGAAAGAGTGTAGGCTATAGTGGAGATCTCG
>CAMTPG010000052.1 GCA_947074335.1 uncultured Parabacteroides sp. | reverse complement strand
GCTATAAAAAAGAATCAGCCATTCCGGTTGCGGAATGACTGATAATATAATTTAATTCGGCGGGATTTAATTAATATCCCAGTTCGAAATCTTTGTCTGTGGCAGGAACGCCTTCTTCCATCCATTTCGGCATAGGAGCACCTTGCAGATAATGGGCAAAGAACTGGAACATGCGTTTCTGGAAATCAAGACGGTTGGGTAATTTCGTCGGCCAGTGCGGTTCGTTCACATAATTGAGCAGCCAGCAGGGTTTTTGCAAGCGTTTCAAGGCAACGAAATATTCGATTCCCTGATACCAGGGCACATGACCGTCGTTGTCGTTATGCATAATCAGTATCGGTGTATTCACCTTATTCATATTAAACAGCGGCGAGTTTTCAATATATTGTAATGGCGATTCCCAGATGCTTCCGCCAATGCGGCTTTGTCCGTGTTCGTACTGGAATGAGCGGTTCAAACCGGTTCCCCAGCGAATTCCGCCGTAAGCGCTCAACATGTTAACAACGGGAGCGCCCGATTCGATGGCCGCAAAAATGTTGGTGCGTGTAGCCAGATATGCCACCTGATAACCGCCCCAGCTGTGACCTTGTGCGCCCATGCGTTTTTCGTCAATATAGCCTTTTTCGAGGATGGCAGTAATTCCCGGCATCACACAATTATAACAGCTTTCGCCCGGATAGCCGGTTGTGTAGCGAATATCGGGATTGAAAATGATGAATCCCTGACTGATATAAAACGGATAATCAATTGTTGATCGTCCCGGTCCGGGCATGTGATAATTGTATAATGTTGTGGCATTGCGCTCATAGAAATTCACAATCATCGGATATTTTTTATTCGGATCGAAATCGGCCGGTTTATAGATCACACCTTCCAGCGGAACACCATCCAGCGAAATCCAGGAAGTCAGCTCGGCTGTTCCCCACAAAATATCAGCTTGTTGTGCGCCGCCATCTGTCAGTTTCAGAGAGCGTTTGAAGCTCAGATTCGACAGGCGGATATCCGGATATTCTTCGTAAGTTTCCTGTGTATAGATTACGGCATCTGCTTTCTTTGCTTTTTCGAGACCTGCTACGCGGAAATCGCCGGTAAGCAAAGCTGTCGGTGCAGTTGGTTTGTTGATTTTTCCCTGATAAAATCCGGTTCCTTTCGTAACCTGGTTGAATCCGGTAAAATATTGTGTTGCTGCCGGATCGAAGGCTCTTTCTTCGCGATCGAGACGGAGCAATGTGTAGGTGGTTTGTGTAGTGCGACCGTTTACCGTGAGGTTGACGGGCGCATAAGCAGCCGTAGGACTGAATTTCCAGATGTCATACTTATCGCGGATCAGCAACGCTTCATCATTTTTGGTCCAGCCGGCCATGCCATACGGATAGGGATAATCGGGCACATCGGTTTCTTCATTCCAGGCCGGAAAAGTTGCCGGAGTTGTAACCTGACAGGTTTTGCCGGTTGCAATCGAATAGGTATACCATGAACTGTCCTGTTGTGAATACCAGCAGGTATAGTTTCCTTTCGGCGAAAAACTCATATTTGCCGGATTGGCTTTGGCGATCTCTTTACGCTCGCCTGTTTCCAGATTTACGGTATAGATATCGAAGAAATTGCGACCTTTCCACATGCGTTCTGTATCATAAGGTGCAGTAGTAGATAATAATGCGATCGGCGCATTACCTTCGTCGGCCAGTTGCAGTGTAGGCAGAGACTCATCTGCCAGCTGAATCAGCTTTCCGCTTTCTAATGAGTAGACAGCCATATATGAACGTTTCAGCTCGGCATTTTTATTCACGGTTTGCATGGTATACTGGATGCCTTCGTCCCAGTTCCAGATTTGTACATCCGGACGATTTTCGGCCAGCACCATTGTATCCTTCTGTTGCGGTGCGGGTGCTGTGCCGAAAAACAGACGTTCTGCATTTTCTGAAAACGAAAGCACACCATTTTCGCTGATTACCCAGTTCGCCGGAAATGCTGTATTGCCTTTTGCTGCCACTTCCTGTCCGGGTTGTTGATTTACCGAAAGGAAAAGCGAGCTTTGTGTGGCTGTCGAATCTTTATCCGTACAAAGCAGATAGGCCAGTTTTGTGCCCTTTTCATCGAAAGCCATATTTTTGTATACACCCTTTGTCTCCGAAATGCACTGACTGCCTTTTTCGGGAGTAAAGGTAAATAAAGCAGAATCAGAAATAAAATAAAGTACATTTCCCTTTTTTGCATAACCAAAACCGGTAACTCTCGGGAACGAATCCTGTTGTGCGCCATCCAGTGAACGAACAATCAGTGTTGAATCTTTTTCGGTTCCGCGCTGATAGGCCATCCAGTCGGCTGTTTTCGATGCTTTATACGAACGAATCGAATCAACCAGCTCTTCGCCACCCGACAAATTATAAATCGTCAGGCTGTTCATCGGCATTTTGTCTTTGGCCGTTTTCTTAAGCTTCAGTTCTTCAGTTTCGGCATAGGCCGGCGTGTTGGTTACCAGCAGATAAGTAGATGCGCTGGTAATTTCTCCCTGTGAGGCCGGGTTGAATCGTGCCTTTTCTTCGCCTTTTTCATTGTACAGCAAGACGGTGGCATCGCCCTGCCAGGGTTCCATTTTACAGGTTACCCATTTCCCGTTTTCACTGATACTTTGCGAAGTGATACGTTCCCAGCTTACCATCTCTTCGAAAGTCATGGCCTTTTTTTGCTGTGCCTGAGCCGAGAAGCCGGCAGATAAGCAGAGTAAGGTGACAAAATGTTTGTAATACTTCATTTTATAATTTTATTTTATCATAAATAGCATGCAATATTAACAAAAAAGGTGCAAATTGTCAAATGAAGCCTCTTTTTCATTCCGAAATAATTCATCCTCATTCGTGTTTGTTGGCTTAACTTTGCATTTTTATTATTAAATTTGCAAACAAATTAAAACTCACCGGATTGCCGTGCCGGCTGTCTCTTTTTTAACACAATAACAAACATGAAACTAAATAAAATCCCGCATACCTATACCATTATATCCGTTGTTATTCTAATTGCTGCCGCTTTGTCGTGGATAATTCCTGCCGGCGAATATGTGCGCGAAACGCTCGATATAAACGGATCCATGCGGACAGTTATTGTGGATAACTCTTTTCATTCGGTTGCAGCTTCGCCACAAACCTGGCAGGTATTCAGTGCTTTGCTGGAAGGTTTTGAGAAACAGGCCGGCATTATCGCTTTTCTGTTAATTATCGGCGGAGCTTTTCAGATTATGAACAGCAGCCGTGCCATCGATACCGGGATTCTGGATTTTCTGAAGCGGACTCGCCGCATGGAGAACAATCCGCTGCTTCGCCGCATCGGAGTAAATAATCTGGTGATTGCTTCTGTCATAATTCTCTTTAGTTTGTTCGGTGCCATATTCGGCATGAGCGAAGAGACGCTTGCCTTTGTGATTATCATTGTTCCGCTTGCCATATCGATGGGTTACGATTCGATAACCGGTGTTTGTATGGTGTATGTCGCGGCACATATCGGTTTTTCGGGTGCCGTATTGAATCCTTTTACTATTGGTATCGCACAGGGTTTATCGGATCTGCCGCTTTTCTCCGGATTCGGATACCGGCTATTCTGTTGGTTTGTGCTGACAGGATTGCTGATTTTGATTGTGCTGCGTTATGCACGCCGTATTCGGAAAAATCCGGAGCGGTCGCCCATGTATCAGGCAGATGCTTATTGGCGAAACCGCGAAGCTGAGGCAGAAGGAGAGGAGCTGGAAACTCGCACTACACGTGCTGCGCGCGTGGTCTATCTGCTTATTCTGGCCGCTCTTCTGGGCTTTTCCTGGAATTATCCTTTTACCTCTGTTCAATTGGGTGAGCGATTGATGCGTTTGCCGGCTGTTCCGGTCTGTACGGCATTGTTTGCGCTGACCGGTTATCTCGGACTTCGTAAATCGAATCAGTTCTTTATTTTGAATCTGCTGGCTTATACCATTGTTTTTCTGGTGATTGGTGTAATGGGACATGATTGGTATCTGAATGAAATTTCGGCTGTGTTTCTGGCTATGGGCGTGATGTCGGGTTTTGCAAGCAATGAAAATCCCGATGGTATTATTGCCCAGTTTCTGACCGGCGCAAAAGATATGCTTTCAGCCGCATTAATCGTAGGATTGGCCGGTGGTATTATTCAGATCTTGCAGGACGGACGTGTTATTGATCCGATTTTGCATGGCATGGCTACACTGATGGCCGATTTCGGGAAAATAGCCTCGTTGGGTATTATGTATCTCATTCAGACATCAATCAATGTGATCATTCCATCGGGATCTGCAAAAGCTGCGCTTACCATGCCGATTATGGCTCCTTTTTCGGATGTGATCGGGATTTCGCGACAAGCCACAGTTCTGGCTTTTCAGTTTGGCGACGGATTTACCAATATGATTACGCCTACATCGGGCGTTTTAATGGGTGCACTCGGATTGGCGCGTGTTCCTTATGAGATCTGGCTGAAATGGTTCTTTAAAATTCTGTTGTTCTTTATTGTACTCGGATTCTTTTTATTGATCCCGACAGTATTGATCGCATTAGACGGATTTTAATTCGATGAATGCCGGAGCATGAATTCATTATATTGATGTATTGACAGGAATACAAACCAGCAGGAATGGTTAAACAGATATATATAAACTCATATTCTGATTTCGTCAAAATAGAATGATCCGTATTGATAGACTAATAAACTAATAAAGCGGATAAAAGAAATAGTAAAAGATGTAGTAAATAATGATAATAAAAAACCTGCTTAGCGAATGTTAAGCAGGTTTTTTTATGGAATCACTATTTTATTTCTTTTTGGCAGCCCGTTTCTTGGTCGGACCTTTTTCTTCTGTTTCCTTTACAAGCTTCAGACATTCTTCGAGTGTCAGATCGGCCGGAGCTTCAATGGTTTTCGGAATGCGGTAATTCTTTCCTTTATAGGTAATATACGGACCAAAACGACCGTTCAGGATTTCCATTTCTGCTTCTCCCTCGAATTTCTTGATAAAGCGTTCTGCATCTTTTTTACGCTTTTCTTCGATCAGTGTGATTGATTCTTCCGGCGTGATCGTCATCGGATTCAGATCTTTCGGGATAGAAACAAATTTGCCATCGTGACGAATAAAAGGACCGAAGCGGCCAACGGCTGCAACCATCTCTTTTCCTTCATATTCGCCGATGGTACGCGGAAGATCAAACAATTTCAGTGCTTCTTCGATGGTGATGGTATCAATAGACTGTCCTTTCATCAAAGAGGCAAATTGTGGTTTCGGAGCTTTTTTATCATCAGGATGCGCTTCTCCGATTTGAACAACCGGACCGTAGCGACCGATTTTTACAAAAACAGGTTTGCCGGTTTTCGGATCTTCGCCCAGCTGGCGCTCGCCCACTTTGCGTTCTGTTTTCACAGAAGCGGCGGCTACCACAATGGGATGAAACATTTTGTAGAATTTATCGATGGCGGTAGTCCAGACTAAATCTCCGTCGGCAACGGCATCGAACTCTTTTTCAACGCTGGCCGTGAAATTATAATCCATGACCTGCGGAACAAATTCCATCAGAAAATCATTTACCACGGTTCCTATATCTGTCGGGATTAACTTATTACGGTCGGCACCCACGATTTCCGTTTTCTCCGCTTCCGTAATTTTTCCCTTTTTCAGAGAAATTACGGTATAGTTACGTTCTGTTCCCTCTTTATCGCCTTTAATTACATATTCGCGATTCTGAATGGTCTGAATCGTTGGCGCATAAGTTGACGGGCGACCGATTCCCAGCTCTTCCAGACGGCGTACCAGACTGGCTTCTGTAAATCGCGGCGGACGTTGTGTAAAACGCTCGGTAGCTACAATATCCTGCAAGGCTAAAGGCTGATTCAGCTCGACCGGTGGCAATAAACCATTATCCTGATCCTTTTCGCTTTCATCATCGTTACTCTCCATATAAACCTGCAAAAATCCTTCGAAACGGATCACTTCGCCTACTGCCACAAATTTTTCGGTATGACCGTCGATGCCTACCGAGATAGTTGTACGCTCCAGTTCGGCATCGGCCATCTGACTGGCGATAGTACGTTTACGAATCAATTCGTAAAGTTTCATTTCCTGAGGCGAATTGCCGGCTTCTACATTACTTATATATGTAGGACGGATTGCTTCGTGCGCCTCCTGAGCTCCTTTACTTTTGGTATGATATTGACGGAATTTATAATAATTCTCACCATATGTAGATATAATTGCCTCTTTAGCCGTACCCAGTGCAAGATCACTCAGGTTGAACGAGTCGGTACGCATATAAGTAATGTATCCCGATTCGTATAAACGCTGTGCAATCGACATAGTCTGCGAAACTGAATAACCCAGTTTGCGGGCCGCTTCCTGCTGCAATGTTGAGGTAGTGAATGGCGGTGCCGGCGATTTTTTTACCGGTCGTTTGGTAATCTCATCAATCGAGAACTGATGGTTACTGCAGGTTTCCAGAAAAGCTTTTACATCTTCTTTATCTTTTAAACGACGGCTCAATTCTGTTTTTAAGATTGTTGTACCATCGGGCAACATAAAATTGGCAATGATGCGATACGAAGCTTCACTGACAAAATTATTGATTTCACGTTCACGATCCACAATCAGACGCACGGCTACCGATTGAACACGTCCGGCCGATAATGCAGGCTTTACTTTGCGCCACAATACCGGCGAAAGCTCAAAACCTACTAATCGATCTAATACACGGCGTGCCTGTTGGGCATCAACCAGATTAATATCGATGGCACGCGGCGTTTCGATGGCATGCACGATGGCATCTTTGGTAATCTCATGAAATACAATGCGTTTTGTTTTATCCGGTTTTAATCCGAGCACTTCATATAAATGCCAGGCAATGGCTTCTCCCTCGCGGTCCTCATCGGATGCGAGCCAGACCATTTCCGATTTTTTAGCTTCAGATTTCAGTTCGCTTACCAGCTTTTTCTTATCGGCAGGTACAATATAATCGGGGGCATAATTATGTTGAATATCAATGCCAAGCTCTTTGGAATTCAAATCACGGATATGACCGTAACTCGACATGACTTTATAATCTTTACCCAGAAATTTCTCTATGGTTTTCGCCTTTGCAGGTGACTCTACAATAACCAGATTCTTTTGCATAATAACTTCTTAATCTTATTGAAATCGGGTGCAAACTTACATAAATATTTAAAGCAATCTTGCATACCCGTCAAAAAAACCTACTTTTAAGCTGTTAAAGAGCAGAAATAATTGCCAAAGCTATATCTTTGCGCTTCAACAGTTATCAATCTTTTTGATCTATGGAAACAATCAGACAACTTATTCTTGAAAATAAAACAGATGAAGCAATCAGTTTGTTGGAAGATATTCTTCGCAAAGAACCCGGTTGCGACGAAGCCTGTTATCTTTTGGGAAATGTTTACCGCAAGAAAAATGATTTCCGCCAGGCATTGAATCAATATCTGCGTGCGATCGAACTGAATCCCGATAGTCCGGCGCAAATCGCTTACAATCAATTGATAAAAATACTCGATTATTACAATAAAGAGATGTATAATCCCTGATTATCTGTTTCTGAAAACAGAAAAAGGTTATGCCTGAAGCATAACCTTTTTTCTTTTCCTATATGTTGAAAATTTTATTTCAATAAAGAGCAGGGAGCCAGATGATCCTTTTCGATATCTTTGAAATAATTATAAGTTCCCACTTTCAGTTCGGCACAGGCAGCCTCGTCGCATACAATGATGCCTTTCGGATGCAGTTGCAATGCCGTAATTGTCCACATCTGATTGATAGAACCTTCCACAGCCTGCTGCAATGCACGCGCTTTATTGTGGCCATTCACCATAATCAAAACCTCTTTGGCATCCAGAACCGTAGCAACGCCAACTGTTACCGATGTTTTGGGTACTTTGTTCACGTCATTATCAAAGAAGCGTGAATTGGCAATAATTGTATCCTGAGTCAGCGTTTTTACACGTGTACGCGAAGATAAAGAAGATCCCGGTTCATTGAAGGCAATATGTCCGTCGGGACCGATACCGCCCAGAAACAGATCTACACCGCCTACAGCTTTCATTTTTGCTTCGTAAGCAGCACATTCAGCATCCAGATCAGCTGCATTACCATTCAGGATATTTACATTAGCCGGATTGATATCAATATGGCTGAAGAAATTATTCCACATAAACGAATGATAGCTTTCAGGATGATCCTTCGGTAAACCTACATATTCATCCATATTAAATGTGATGATATGCTGAAAAGAGATTACGCCCTCTTTGTGCAATTTAATCAGCTGTTTGTACATGCCCAGTGGCGAAGATCCGGTAGGCAAGCCCAGTACAAACGGTTTTTCGGCCGTAGGATTTGCCTGTTTAATTTTCGCAGCCACATAATTTCCGGCCCAGGCAGAAAGCTGATCGTAATTCGGTTCAATAATTAATCTCATAGTATTCTTTGCATTTAATAATTTGTCAATTTTTTGTTAGTTGTTTAGCCATGGCTTCACCCAGTGCCCAGCAGGCGTCGTAATTATCTGCTTTGAGGCCCTGTTTTTGTTCGGCAGGCGTGCCGATAATATCCCATTTCATCGCTTCGCCAAAGGCTGCCAGTCGTTTTACCGCTGCGCCGGCCCAGGTAAACGAACCAAAGTAACCGAAATTACGGTTCTTCACTTCGCGAATCTGAATTTTACTCAAAATCGATTCGATTTCGGGATATAGCTGATTACTGTAAGTAGGCGAACCGATAATCACACTGTTGTATTTGAATACATCTTTCAATATGTAAGAGGCATGACTCTTACTTACATTATGCATTACAATATTTTTTACGCCATGTTCAGAAAGTGAAGCGGCAATCACTTCGGCCATTTGTTCGGTATTACCATACATACTGCCATAAATAATAACTACACCCTCTTCGGCTTCGTACAGACTCATTTTATTATAAATATCCCATACGGCAGCGATGTTTTCGCGCCAAACGGGACCGTGAGTCGGACAAACCGTCTGAATATCGAGTGCCGAAAGTTTCTGTAAAGCGCGTTGCACCGGACTGCCGTATTTGCCCACAATATTGGCATAATACCGTTTCATCTCTTCCCAGAAATGTTCCACATTCATATCTGTATCCACCACGGCGCCATCGATCGTACCAAATGTACCGAAAGCATCTGCCGAGAAAAGCAGTTTATCCGTAGCATCATAAGTAACCATAACCTCAGGCCAGTGCACCATCGGAGCCATATAAAACGAAAGTTTATGTTTTCCGAGATCCAGTGTATCGCCCTCTTTTACTTCGTGCAGACCGGTTGTAATGCCGTGATATCCGTCGATCATGCCGAAAGTCAGCTTATTGCCCACAATCTGCATATCCGGATATTGCTCGCGGAGCAAACGGATGCTGCCCGAATGATCAGGCTCCATATGATTAACGATCAGATAATCGAGTGTGCGTCCGTTCAATGCATCGGCCACTTTTTTCAGAAAAATATCCGAAAAACTGATATCCACTGTATCGATCAAAGCGGTTTTCTCATCTACAATCAGATAAGAATTATACGATACACCAAATGGCAGCGGCCACATATTTTCGAAAAGATGTTTTTCGCGGTCGTTTATACCCACATAAAACACCTCACTGGCGATTTCTTTTAGTTTATACATAGCACTATAAATTGGAGTTTAACCTATTTCTTTCTTTTTGCGCAAGGCCTTCCAAACGCAGTAAATACCCAGCATAACGAAAGGAATACTCAGCAGCTGACCCATGTTCAGTGCCATATTCTCTTCGAATGCCTCCTGGTTATTTTTCAGCATTTCGATAAAGAAACGTGAACCGAAGATACAAATCATGAAAACACCAAAGATAAGACCCTCTTTTTTCCACGCATTCTTTTTGAAATATAACCACATACAAAGCACAAAAGTTATCAGATAACAGAGTGCTTCGTAAATCTGGGTAGGATGGCTGGGAGCAGAGAATATCGGCTCGGCACCCTGCATCCAGGGATGCAGATTTTCAACGAAGCGAAACCCCCAGGGCAAATCGGTAGGATGTCCGTAAATCTCATGATTCATCAGATTACCCAATCGGATAAAAGCCGCTACAAGCCCGATCGGAACACACAGTTTATCGAGTGTCCAGATCATGGGTTTATGAGTAACCCGCTTCGAATAAATATAAACAGCGATAATTATGCCTAATGTTCCGCCATGACTGGCCAGACCACCTTCGTGTATAAAAAGAATTTCCCACGGATGTGCCAGGTAATAACCGGGCGCATACAACAAACAATGTCCCAGTCGCGCACCCACCACTGTACCAATAATGGTATACAGCAACAGTGAATCAATCCATTTGGGATCGAGTTTCTCGCGTTTCCACATTTTTTCTACAATCCAGTAACCGATGGCAAAGCCCAAAGCAAAGGCCAAGCCATACCAGCGAATTTCGCGAGTCCCGATACTAAAGATGGCCGGATTAGCCGTCCACGTAATAAAATTAAGCATAATTATCGATTAGATTTTAAACAAGTCGTCTGATCAAATCCTCTTTGTCGCCATACAGCATATCAATCATAGGCAATTCGATCATGGTATAAGCACCCGGTTTCTGACGGAAACTGGCGCGGGCCACTGCAATTAAGATCTGGGCAGTCAGTGCCGGATTGTTGATCTTCATATCAAATTCGATCAACTGATTCTGCGTCTGACCCGAAACACCTTTGCGAACCAGATTAACGCCGTGACCCATATCTTTCAGATCATCCACGCTGGTTACCTGCATTACATGTGTTTCATCATGTACGAAATAATCGTCGGCTTTGATGGCAGCAGCCACTTTTTCAAAATTATATCCCTCTTTTACTTCGATGTAAACCATACGGCGATGTACGCCGGTGCCCATCGGAATAGTCATGGAAAGTGCATCTTTCACACCTTCGATGGCTTTAACAGCCACGGTGTGTCCCATGCTCATGCCCGGACCAAAATTGGTATAGGTAATTCCTTTCGGAACCATGGCTTCAAGTAAAGCACGCACTACCGAGTCGCTTCCCGGATCCCAGCCGGCCGAAATTACAGCCACTGTGTTGTTTGCTTTGGCCACTTCATCCAGCGAGCGACGCAAATCTACAATGCCGCCATGAATATCATAGCTGTCTACTGTATGGATGCCCAATGCCAGAATCTCTTTGGCATAGGTTTCTACACTGCGTGTAGGCGTAGCCAGTACAGCCACATCCACATCGTTCAGTTTTTTAATATCATCTGTAACAGGATACAGTTTCAACTCGTGGGGTACATCGGTTGCATTACGACGCACAATACCGGCCACTTCAAAGTCCGGAGCCGCTTCAATAGCCTCCAGTACATATTTACCAATGTTGCCATAACCTACGATGGCAGCTCTAATTTTCTTCATAATTACAGCATTTACTTTTTCTTCACTTGCAAAAATAAGGATAATAAAGAGATTGACAAGGTGAATGCTGTTGTTTTTGTATAAAAGAGAGAATTATAGGCATACCGTATAAAACGCAATACTTATTGTAAATATTTCTGGTTGATAAAACCGCACATGGCATCCATTTCCGATTTCTTGCTGATGAAAATAAAATTCCATCGTTATGGAATCAAAATTTCATAACGATGGAATTCAAATTTCACTGCAAGGAAATTCGGGGTTTTGCAACGGATTGATTGTCAATGTATTGCAAATCTCCGTTTTTACTTCCTGCTTATTGTCAGTTTTAACATTTTATTTTTGCTCGAAACAGGCATCAAAAGCATGCCCCGAGGCCG
>CAMTPG010000051.1 GCA_947074335.1 uncultured Parabacteroides sp. | reverse complement strand
AAATCCAATGCTCATGCAATCCGCTTGTAATAAATGATATATTAATCAATTATTATATTTTCAACTTCATCTAACCAGATTCGGGCACTGGCATCACTTGGCATTCGCCAATCGCCACGCGGAGAAAAACTGATTGAACCTACTTTTGGTCCGTCGGGCAAACAACTACGTTTAAACTGCTGTTGAAAGAAACGACGGAAGAATGTATGCATCCACTTTTTTATAATGGCATCTTCATATTTATTTCCGAAAGCCTGTTTAGCTAAAAAGAATATCTTTGCCGGATGCGATCCGAAACGGATGAAATGATACAAAAAGAAATCATGCAGTTCATAAGGACCTACCAAATCTTCCGTTTTTTGTTTAATATTACCGGCTTCATCAGCAGGAATAAGTTCGGGACTGATCGGTGTATCTATAATATCCAACAAAGTTGCACGAGATTTTTCATCTACTTTATGTTCTGCTACCCAGCGAACCAAATATTTTACCAGTGTTTTCGGAATGCTTCCATTCACTCCATACATAGACATATGATCGCCGTTGTATGTTGCCCAGCCTAAAGCCAGTTCCGAAAGATCGCCTGTGCCAATAACCAGACCATTTGTTTGATTAGCGATATCCATTAATAATTGTGTACGTTCGCGAGCCTGACTGTTTTCGTAAGTAATATCATGAACAGATGGATCATGTTGAATGTCTTTAAAATGCTGCATGCAGGCTTCACGGATCGAAATCTCACGAAAACTCACACCAAGCGAATGAATTAAATCAACCGCATTCGTATAAGTTCTGTCGGTTGTGCCAAACCCGGGCATGGTAATACCGATAATTTGATTACGCGGAATTTTTAATGCATCGTATGTCATCACGGTAACAAGTAGTGCCAAAGTAGAATCCAATCCGCCGGAGATACCTATCACTGCTGATTGTGCATGTGCATGTAAAATGCGCTTTGCCAATCCTGCCACCTGGATATGAAATATTTCTTCGCAACGAATACGTAAAGCATCACCTGATGGTGTAAAAGGATGCGGATCGATAACACGGGATAATGAAACCCTTTCCGGAATATCTTGCGAAAAATAGATGGTTCGTATCTCCTCTTGTTTCAAAAAGCCTTTTGCCCCCTGCATAAAACTCGTATTAACGCGACGATCATTCTGAAGACTTTCCACATCAATCTCTGTAACAGTGAGTTGTTCTTTCATACTGAAACGCGGGGATTCTGCCAACAACGTTCCATTTTCGGCGATCAACCCGTTGCCGGCAAATACCAAATCAGTACTTGATTCACCAAAACCGGCCGAAGCATATACATATCCTGCCAGGCATCGGGCGGATTGTTGTGTTATCAAGGCCCGCAGATAATGATGCTTGCCAATTAATTCATTCGTAGCAGACAAATTACAGATAATTGTAGCGCCGCTCATTGCCAGTAAAGAACTCGGAGGAACAGGAACCCAAAGATCTTCGCATATTTCTACACCTAAAGTAAACTGTTGGGATGAAAAAAGCAGCATCGAATCCATCGGATAATCAGATCCGTTTATTTGAATTGTTTTATTCCGCAAATCCAAAGCAGAAGTAAACCAGCGTTTTTCCTGAAATTCTTTATAATTTGGCAAATAGGTTTTGGGGATTACACCCAGAATCTCCCCTTTATGAAATACAACGGCAGCGTTAATCAGAACATTTTCTGTTACTAAGGGTAATCCTACAATGCAGAGTAAATTCAGATCCGCTGTATTCCGAATTAATTGTAATAAAGCCAATCTGGCATTATCCAACAATGTTTGCTGATCAAAAAGATCAAGACAGGTATAAGCAGTTATACAAAGTTCAGGAAAGGTAATCACCTGAACATGCTGTTCTTCTGCCCGACGCATCAGACCTTCAATTTCTCTTATATTATAAAAACAATCGCTGACCTGTACATGTGGTACGGCAGCAGCTACTTTAATAAATCCGTAATTCATAATTGTGAATCTTTATTCTGCATCAAAAGTATGTAATTTAGTTGGTATAAAAAAGAAGGGGAGCCGTACTTCACAGTACACTCCCCTTGCAAACACAAAACAATCAACAAAAAACTACTGTTTTTCTGATGAAAGAGTAAACCGGAATTTCCGGCTTACCATTTTTTATCTGATAAATAACAGTTCTCTATATTTGGGTAATGTCCACATCTGATCATCAACAACCAATTCGAGTTTGTCGATATGATAGCGGATTTCTTCCAGCATCGGAACAATGATATCGTGATAAGCAATTGCTTTTTCACGTTCTGTTTCGATCTTATTAGCTACTTTACGAGCTTCAACCATAGCATCTACTTTTTCTTTGATAAAGTTGGTGCGATTGGCAATGTCTTCAATGATTTCCAGGTTTCGTGCTGATAAAGATGAAGCTTTATCTGCAGGAAACAAATCTTTCATTTTATACACATTATCAATCAGCGAAGTCTGATATTTTGTAGCTGTGGGAATGATATGATTCATGGCAATATCGCCCAATACACGAGCTTCAATCTGAATCTTTTTGGTATACATTTCCCACTTAACCTCGTTGCGTGCTTCAAGTTCCACTTTGTTCATTACATCTGTATTTTCGAACATCTGGATACTTTGTTGTTTCAGATAATTATCGAAGATTACCGGAACACTTGTTTCGCAATCTAAACCGCGGCTCTGGGCTTCGGCTTTCCATTCGTCGCTATAACCATTACCATCAAAATGGATAGCTTTACAAGCTTTGATGTCTTTACGTAATACTTCAAGAATAGCTGCAAAGGTTTCTTTGCCTTCAGCAATTTTAGCATCTACTTCGGCTTTGAAAGCTTTCAGCTGTTCAGCAACTGCAGCATTCAATACCAACATGGCAGAAGCACAGTTAGCTTCAGAACCAACTGCACGGAATTCGAAACGGTTACCTGTAAAGGCAAACGGAGATGTACGGTTACGATCTGTATTATCGATCAGGATTTCGGGAATGCTGGCAATATTCAACTGCATGCCCTGTTTGCCGGCCAGATTTAAATCTTCATCTTCACTATTTTCCAAATGTGATAATACCTCTGAAAGCTGAGTACCGAGGAAACAAGAGATAATTGCAGGAGGTGCTTCGTTTGCACCCAGACGATGCGCATTGGTAGCACTTGAAATACTTGCTTTCAACAAACCATTATGACGATATACAGCCATCAATACATTGACAATAAATGTAATGAAGCGCAGATTCTCTTCGGGAGTTTTACCCGGAGCCATCAATAATACGCCTGTATCAGTACCTAATGACCAGTTGTTATGTTTACCCGAACCATTTACACCTTTGAAGGGTTTTTCGTGTAGCAATACGCGGAAACCATGTTTACGGCTCAATTTGCGCATCAATGCCATTACGAGTAAGTTATGGTCGTTTGCCAGATTACATTCTTCGTAAATCGGAGCCAGCTCATACTGGTTTGGAGCAACTTCGTTATGACGGGTTTTCAATGGAATACCTAATTTCAACGATTCGATTTCCAAATCCTTCATAAATTCCATAACACGAGTAGGAATTGCACCGAAATAATGATCTTCGAGCTGTTGGTTCTTCGAACTTTCGTGGCCCATTAACGTACGACCTGTTAATAATAAATCAGGACGGGCAGCATATAAACCTTCATCAACCAGGAAATATTCCTGTTCCCAACCCAGATAAGAATAAACTTTCTTTACATCTGAACCGAAATAATGACAAACATCAACTGCTGCTTTATTTACTGCATCCAGTGCTTTTAATAAAGGAGCTTTATAATCTAATGATTCGCCGGTATAAGCAATAAAGATGGTAGGAATACAGAGTGTATCACCAACAATGAATGCAGGCGAAGAGGGATCCCAGGCTGAATAACCGCGAGCTTCGAATGTATTACGAATTCCGCCATTCGGGAAGCTGGAAGCATCGGGTTCCTGCTGGATCAATAATTTACCTGAAAATTCTTCAATCACACCACCTTTGCCATCATGTTCGATAAAAGCATCATGTTTTTCGGCAGTTCCTTCTGTCAACGGATGGAACCAGTGTGTGTAATGAGTTGCGCCCATTTCTGTGGCCCAGGTTCTCATACCTTCTGCAACGGCAGTAGCTGTCTCACGATCCAGCGGTGTACCATTGTCGATACAATCAGTAATTTGTTTGTATGCCTTTTCGGGAAGATATTTAAACATCTTGGCACGATTAAACACATTCTGTCCGAAATACTCAGAAGGACGTTCTTTCATTAACGGAGTTTCTACAGCGCGTTTCTTAAATGCTGATTCTACAACTCTAAATCTTAACTTTGACATAATTACCTGATTTTATAGCGAATTAGTAAAAAATATGCTTTATATATTAATTGTTTGACCGATTATAACAGAATGATATTATGTTTTTTACAAATCTCAATCTGTTCTTCGGGCCAGATAGATGCCTGTACTTCTCCCACATGTGCTTTACGAAGGAAAAACATGCACAACCGGCTTTGACCGATACCGCCGCCAATAGATAATGGCAGTTTATCCTCATTCAGTGCTTTATGGAATTCCAAGGATTTACGTTCAGGACATTTACATACATCCAACTGATGATTTAATGCCGTTTTATCAACACGGATTCCCATCGAAGACAATTCGAACGGACATTCCAATACATCATTCCAGAGTACAATGTCGCCATTTAAACCACTGAAACCATCCGAGTTCTGTGTACTCCAGTCATCATAATCCGGAGCACGTCCGTCATGCTTTTCGCCATTTGACAATTCAGCTCCGATACCAATAATAAAGATGGCACCAAATTTTTTAGCCGCTTCTTTTTCGCGATCACGCGGCTCCAATTCCGGATACATCGCCAGCAATTCTTCAGAGTGGATAAATGTAATATTATCCGGCAGCGAAGGCGTAATGTGCGGATAGCAATCATAAACCATAATCTCAATCTCTTTCAACAGGGTATAAATGCTACGCACTGTTTTTTTCAGATAATCCAGATTGCGGTCTTCCGGACGAATGGTTCGTTCCCAGTCCCACTGATCCACATAAAGCGAATGCAAATTATCGAGATCTTCATCTCCGCGGATCGCATTCATATCCGTATATAATCCGTAACCGGCAGGAATGCGGTAAGCGGCTAATTTCATACGTTTCCATTTGGCAAGTGAATGTACTACTTCGGCCATTCTGTCGCCCATACAATGAATCGGAAAACGAACTGCGCGTTCTGTACCGTTCAGGTCGTCGTTGATTCCTGTTCCCGTCAATACAAACAGCGGTGCTGTTACACGACGGAGATTTAATGCTTTTGATAATTTTTCCTGGAAGTTGTTTTTCAACATCCGGATAGCCTGTTCTGTTGTTTCAGGCGTAAGCGTTTGCTTGTAATCTTTAGGAATAATTAGTGACATAATATTTTAGTTTAAAATGTTGATTGTAATCTTGATTGTGTTTGTTTTTCAGAAAGCGCGGGGATTTAACCCCCCGACGCTATTCTAATTGTTTAATTGTGTGCAATTGTATATGTATATCAATTTATCTCTGTTAATTATTATAAGCTGTTTCGCCATGTTCGTAAATATCCAAACCTTCTTCTTCGATACGAGCCGGAACACGTAATCCGAATACCAGATCAAGACCTTTAAATACTACAAATCCCATGAATAAAGCCCAACAGCCGATAACTACAGCTCCAAATAACTGAGCCAATAATAAATGTGCACTGCCGGTAAAGAATAAACCTTCACCCATATCGAAAAGTCCGACCAGTACTGTACCTAAGAATCCGCAAACGCCATGTACGGAAGAGGCACCTACAGGATCATCAATTTTAAGTTTGCGATCGATAAATTCGACTGCAAAAATCATTACGGCCCCGCAAATCGCACCAATAGCAACAGCTCCACCGGTTGTTACACTGTCGCATCCGGCAGTGATGCCCACTAAACCGGCCAACACACCATTGAGTGTTAACGATAAAGATGGTTTTTTATATTTATACCAACCTACTACCAGCGACATAAAACCGCCCGCACAGGCTGCCAGATTGGTTGTTAAAAAGATATGTGCAATTGCATCCATGTTTTCCTGACCGGCAGCAGCCAGCTGTGAGCCGGGATTGAAACCAAACCAGCCAAACCACAAAACGAAAACACCCAGACAGGCGATAGTAAGGTTATGACCCGGTATTGCACGTGATTTATTATTTTTATCGTATTTTCCGATACGCGGTCCGATAATCGCTGCACCAACCAGAGCAATCCATCCGCCTACGGAGTGTACAACGGTAGAACCTGCAAAATCATGGAAAGTAGTGCCAAATGCATTCATCATAAAACTGCCGGCTTCGCCGTCCATTAACCAGCCTCCGCCCCAGGTCCAGTGTCCGGAAACGGGATAAATAAATACACTGATCAAAACAGAATAGGCCAGATACATATGAAATTTGGTACGTTCAGCCATGGCTCCTGATACAATGGTTGAGGTTGTAGCACAGAATACGGTCTGAAAAACAAGGAATCCTTCCACCGGAAGGGGGAAATCATAAAAATTAATATCAAAGAAATGCGGATTCCCGCAAAATTTTCCCACACCAAACATGATTCCGAATCCTACAGCCCAGAACAAAAGAGATCCGAGCATAAAGTCCAATAAATTCTTCATCAGGATGTTGGCTGTATTTTTAGTTCTCGTAAAACCGGCTTCTACGAGTGCAAAACCGGGCTGCATGAAAAATACAAGCATTGCAGCAAGTAGCATCCATACGGTATCGAGTGATAGAGCTAAGTCGGTAATTGTAAATGTTGTATCCATTCTAATAATAATTTCAGATTTTCAAATAGTGATTTTTTTCTCTTCTCTTTTTATTTTTCCTGCTCTGCATTATAGAGCGCGATATCTCCGCGTTCGCCTGTACGGATGCGGATTGAATCTTCCACCGGAATTACGAAAATTCGCCCATCGCCAATTTCACCGGTTTGTGCTGATTTGATGATTGCCTGAACGGTTTTTTCAACATTCTTATCGCGAACCACGATAGAGATTAAAATTCGTTCGATTGAACTGGTGTCATAAACTACACCGCGATAAATTCTGCCTTGTCTTGCTTTTCCGACACCTCTTACATCATAATAAGAGAACCATTCAATGTCGGCATCCAACAATGCCTCTTTCACCTCTTCAAATTTGGTCTTACGAATAATAGCTTCAATCTTTTTCATAACCTAAATAATATGGATGATGATTCATCCGGATTAATACTGTTCAATATAAGGAGTATAGAGCCACCCGCCATAAGTCAGGGATGGTTGCGGTATAACATTCTATCTATAAAATCAATAAACGCGACGGGTTTTTCTATACTATCCTTAGTCTTCATTAGTTGATAACCTAAATTTAATCTCTTTATATGCAATTCCCTTTAAAATGATAATCCGAATACCAGAAATATATCATCATGTTCGGGATCTACAATAAACTGAGTAAAAATGGGAAACGAAAATGATTCGGTTACATTCAGTGTTTTACTGGCTTTGAAAGAAACGCTGTTCACACCAAAAGTGCTGCTATACATCCCTTTCCAGGGTGAAATACCGATGCTGGGTGTAAAATCAATGCCCCACACATTGAAATCATAAGCAGCTTCGAAATAAGAAGAGAAGTATTGCTTACCGTTTTCTTTCTTATCACCACCGGCAAACATAGTTCCCCAACTCAGCGTGAGTGGAAATTTTTCACCGAAATTATAACTTACTGTAGCTTCATAATAGTGATCAGTACTGTAACGTCCGTAATGGGCACCTTCGCCCGACCACCAATAATCCGTTATAAATACATTAAATCCTCCGATTTCGTATCCTAAAATAAGGTCAACCTCCTTTGATCGATATGCATCTGATGATATTGAGAAGTCGGTTGAACCCCATGCCGAGAGATATAAGCCCGCGAACGATGCCGTAAGACTGGGCTGAACGGAGGCACCTGTCTGATAGATGCCTCTCCATACATAGCTGCTGACTAAGTCTGCAGAGGGCGCGATTTCAAACTTTTTTTCCTGTGCAAAGACCGGACAAAACATAAATAAGGCAGTGACGGATAAAATTATCCGCTTAAACGTAATAGCTTTCATACTGCTTTAGTGGTTTATCTATTTAATACTTTGTCTATGCTTCCTTGCCTGCAGGAGTCGATTAAAGCGATTTGCGCAGATGGCCTTAACCTAGCATCGACAGTTAACTAGAGCAACCACTTCTTCAACCTGGCCATGGCCTCCAAAGTGTCGTCTCTGTCTCCAAAAGCAGTGAGGCGGAGATAACCTTCACCACTCGGTCCGAATCCCACGCCTGGGGTTCCGACTATATTTACTTCATAAAGTAGCTTATCAAAGAACTTCCAGGAGCTCAGCCCGTCCGGACATTTAATCCAGAGGTACGGTGCATTTACTCCTCCGTATACTTTCAAACCACAGGCTGTAAGACTTTCATGCATAATTTTTGCATTCGTCATATAGTAATCAATGGTTTTTTGAATCTGCTCTTTTCCTTCCGGCGAGTAAACCGCTTCTGCTCCACGCTGGGTAATGTAACTGGTTCCGTTGAACTTGGTACATTGACGACGGTTCCATAATTTATTTAAAGAAACCCGTTCGCCGGCCAGTGTAAAACCGTTTAATTCTTTCGGAACAACGGTATATCCGCATCTGATACCGGTAAATCCGGCAGTTTTAGAGAAACTGCGAAACTCTATCGCAACTTTTTTTGCTCCTTTGATCTCATAGATCGAATGCGGAATATCTGGATCCTGAATGTAAGCTTCGTAAGCCGAATCATACATAATCAGGCAATCGTTTGCCAAAGCATAATTTACCCATTTTTTCAACTCTGATTTCGAAAGTGTTGTACCTGTCGGATTATTGGGATAACACAAATAGATAATATCCACACGCCGGCTGGGTAAATCGGGTACAAAATTATTGGCTTCGGTACAGGGAATGTAAACCACATCGCTCCATTTGCCATCTTCGATGGTTCCGGCACGTCCGCTCATTACATTCGAATCGATATAGACCGGATAAACCGGATCGGTAACGCCTATACTGTTATCATGACGCAGAATATCGCCAATATTTCCACAATCACTTTTTGCTCCGTCGCTGATAAAAACCTCTCCTGGTTCCAGATAAATTCCGCGACTTACATAATCATTTTTTATAATGGCATCAATAAGAAACGGATAACCCTGTTCAGGACCATATCCGTGAAAGGTCTCTTTACTTGCCATTTCTTCTACCGCTTTATGCATCGCTTCAATTACAGCAGGTGCAACGGGTAATGTAACATCGCCAATTCCCATGCGGATAATTTTATCCTTCGGGTGCGTTACTTTAAAACTGTTTACCTTTTTTGCGATATCCGAAAAAAGATAATTGTTTTGAAGTTTCAGAAAATGCTCATTAATTAATGCCATATACGTTTCTTGTTTTATGTTGTTGTTTTGCTGAGGAAACCCTCTCCTATTGTGTGTTTACTTTTCGATTGTACCTTCAAATACGGTTACAGCTTCGCCGGTCATAAAGACATTTTTGCCGGCTCCATCCCATGCTATTACCACAGGACCGCCATCCATAACAACCGTGGTTTGTTTTTCGGTTTTACCACTTGTGATTCCGGCTACCACGGTAGCACAGGCACCTGTTCCGCAAGCCTGGGTGATTCCTGAACCTCGCTCCCAAACGCGCATCCGGACTTTATCCGGACTCAACACCTGCACAAATTCAACATTGGTACGATTAGGAAAGACAGGATTGTTTTCTAATACAGGTCCTACTTTTGAAAGTTCTATTTTCGACAGATCATCTACAAAAATCACAAAGTGGGGATTTCCCATAGAGACATTCAATCCGGTAAACGATTGACCTTCGGCTTCGAGTGTAAGTGTTTCACCCACAACAGGCGCACCCATATCTACCGTAACATCCGATACAAGATCATCTGTTAGATGCAACTGTAAAACTTTGATACCCGAAAGCGTTTCCAGTGTCACAGTCCGGCTGGTTGTTAAACCATTGTCGTAAACATATTTCCCAACGCATCGCGAACCATTCCCGCACATAAGCGCTTCTGAACCATCTGCATTAAAAATACGCATACTAAAATCAGCTACATCCGATTTTCCGATCAAAATAATTCCATCGGCTCCAATCCCTTTATGCGGCACGCTCCATTTAATAGCTAATTCTTCCGGATTTTCTATCGGAAACCGGGAAGTATCAATATAAATATAATCATTTCCGGCACCGTGCATTTTGGTGAATTGAATTTTCTGTGACATATCGTTGTTTTATGTTGTTTTTGTATCCTTTTGTTTTGCTACAATGCAAATATACGACGTTTTGATATAATATCTATAATTTTCAAAGAAAAATGTAAATATTTTTATTAAATAATTTATCTGTAAGTATAAATCACTTTTTTAACATCATATTATAATCTAAAACGCATTATACATTACAATTTGAAATATATAACACTAAAAGCATTGCTTATAAACATCTAATCAAAGGTATTCTGTTTCTAAATTTAAGCTTTTTAAATAAAAATACATCTAAAATCAGAATTCCGAAAATTCATTTTGTAAGTAAAATACCTATTTTAAAATCTATTTGATATTTTTAGTTAAACTGTTTCAGTTTTCCTGAAATTAGTTATTTTTGCGGTCAAAATTCACGAAACATGGAAAAAGAAACAATTACATACACGCCACAAGGCGGAGTTTGCTCAAAACAAATGGTGATTTTAGTTGAAAACAAAATCATCAAACAGGTAGAAATTACAGGCGGATGCGAAGGCAATAAACAAGGCATTTCCAGTTTGCTGATTGATATGCCTGTATCCGAAGCTATTCGCCGGCTCGAAGGAATAAACTGCAAAAATCGCGGAACATCATGTCCCGATCAACTGGCTCGCGCACTTAAACAGTCGGTGAATTATTAAACTGTCAATTTGTCAGTAAAAAAACAACTTCTTTAGCATGCCTTTATTCATGCAATTTACAAGACACTGCAGTGCAATTTTAATTTCACTACAGTGCATTTTTGATTACACTGCAATGGAATCAAAATTGCACTTTGAACTGTTTTTTTGCAAACCCTGTTAAACTGACAAAATAGCAGTCCCGCTTACGCATTATTTTGATCTATAAAACAAAAAAGAGATTGCCGGAGTTTTCGGGCAATCTCTTTTTTCTGTTTTTAATCTTTTAATTATAAGCTGCATCATGAACACCTTTCACGGCACGTCCGCTCGGGTCATTCAGATTTTGGAAAGATGCATCCCATGCCAAAGCTTCTGGTGTTGAACAGGCCACACTCGGTACACTCGGTACACTGCGTGCCGCACTTTCGCTGGGGAAATGTTCTTCGAAAATTGTCCGATAATAATATTCCTCTTTATTCTGAGGCGTATTGATCGGGAACCGAAGGGCTGCATTTGCCATCTCTTCATCACTTACAGCTTCGGATGTAACCTGTTTTAAGGTATCAATCCAGCTGTAGCCTACGCCATCCGAGAATTGTTCTTTCTGGCGCCAGGCAATCTCTTCGGGCAACATATCGGCAAAGGCTTCACGCAGAATTTTCTTTTCGATCGTTTTTCCGGGACACATTTTAGCTTCCGGATTCAGGCGCATGGCCACATCCAGAAATTCTTTATCCAGGAAAGGAACACGACCTTCCACGCCCCAGGCACAAAGACTTTTGTTGGCACGCAAACAGTCATACAGATATAATTTACCGATCTTACGAACCGTTTCTTCGTGGAATGCTTTTGCATTCGGTGCTTTATGGAAATAAAGATAACCGCCAAATATTTCATCGGCTCCTTCACCACTCAATACCATTTTGATACCCATACTTTTGATCACACGCGATAATAAGTACATCGGAGTAGATGCGCGAAT
>CAMTPG010000050.1 GCA_947074335.1 uncultured Parabacteroides sp. | reverse complement strand
CAAAACCAGTTTTTATTGCTTTCTCCCGATCCGTAAACATAATCGCCTATTTTTACGAGTCCGCCCAGCAGGTTTTCCAGTTTATCGGTTTTCCAGATCTCTTTTACATTCCGCCCGCCGTTTTGTAATTGCAGCATGGTTGCACCTGTGCCCGAACCGCCCGATATTAAAATCATACCATCATGATACAGCGGAGTGTTTGCATGAATTGCATATTTATGAGGATTAGCATGCGACCACAATTTTTTACCATTCGAAGCATCTATTCCGATGATATGCCCTGAAGTTCTTGTTACAATTTGTGGAATTTCCACATCCTCAATGTAAAGAGGAGAACAATAAGCAGCCTGTTCCTTTTCTCCTTCAGAGCTCCAGATGAGTTCTCCGTTAAGTTTATTCAATGCCACCATATTTTGGATTTTCCCGCCGGGTGTGGCAATTAATTTATCATCAATAATCAAAGGAGATTCGTTAATGCCCCATTCAATATTCTGAGCATTAAAATCATTTAGCATATTTCTTTGCCAGACCGGCGAAAGATCCTGTTGATTGAAACAATAGATAACTCCCATCCCGCTGATGAGATAAACCTTATCATCATTGAGTGTAATTGTGCCGCGTGTGCCGACATAATTTTTATCCCACTCTTTTCCGTATTTCTTTTTATTTAATAATTTCCCTTTTTCATCAAATACAAAAATATAACCGTCCGAATCAATCATGCCGGTAACATAGATTTTACCTTTATCAATTGCTACCGAAGAATGCCCCTCTCCCAGCCCTTCATAACTCCAAAGCAAAGCGGGTCCTTCATCAGGCCATTTATTCAATAAATTATCTTCGCGGTAAATACCTGATCGATCAGTTCCGCGCCACTGAATGTTTTCTTGTGCATAAGCCAAAAAACAAGAAAAAGAAAACAGACCTGTTATAAGAATGTGTTTAATCATTGTCATATTTATTAGTTATTATTGTTAATGCATTTAATGCAAAGGTGATATTATATAAATCTTCCGAATACCATAAACGGGCAAAATAGAGACCAATAGGTTCGGCCTGATAAAATGTACCTTCCTGATATCTTGTATATAAATAATTGAGCCCCGAATCGATCACCGGTTTTCGGAAATCGAAAGATGCAATGGCTCCCAATGCTTTTGCTGTCAGTGTGATTTTGGACGAAACATGCTTATTTCCGCCCCATCCTCCGTCTGCCTGCTGTGTATTAAGTAAATACGCTATGCCTTTTTCGCAAATTCGTCTGGCAGTGGCGTGCGTGGAAAAGGATAAATATTCCACCGTTGTAGCTGTGCCATAAACAGGCGAACGTTCATCTTTTGCCTGCTGATCGCCAAACCAAAGCGGAATTAGTGCGCCCTCGGATGTCTGATTTTTTTCAAGCCAGTTAAACATCCGTACCAGAGCTTTCCGGCATCGTTGTTGCAAATATTCCGGTAAATGATCCATCCATAATTCAATAGCCAGAATGGCATGCGCCGTGATATCCGGACTGCTTCTGTCGAAAGGCAGTTTCCCCCACCCTTTACAAAAAGTTGGAATACCGCCATCACTGTTTTGCAAATCAAGTAACCATTCGATCCCTTCTTTTATTTCCACGGAATAGCGGGCGTCCGATAACAGATAAAGTGCAACTAAGGCACCTGATGTATCATCTGCATCCGGAACAGAACCGGCCAGATCCGTCCATCCCCAACCTCCTTTTTGTGCTCCCGTAAAAGGATGCACGGTTTTAAAGGCATTTGCTTTTATTTGTTGTTCCAGTCTCTTTTTATCCGGAACTGCATCGCCCAGTGCTTTTACACTCAAAGCCGTTACCCAGCATGATAAATCCGTATCGATAGGCCAGGCTCCGTTATCGCGTACCGTATTGTAAAGAAAAGAAGCCGCCTTTTCAGTAACGGGATGCGATTTCAATCCCGCATGCGCCATACACATCGATACAAACGAGGTAAGAGGTGCAGCTTCCAGAAATCCGCCATGTTCGGGTTGTAGTTTAATTAATACGGCTAATGATTTTTCGATAAACAAATCGCGCACGGGTGATGTCAGATTTCTCTTTTTCTTTTTATGTAATAACAAACCCACGGCAATTAATGCAGGTATGGCATAGCTCACTACCGGCAATTGCAGATGTTTGAATAATTTCTGAGGCAGTACGGCCAGTTCGAAAGGCAAATTAGGTATTTTATCCCAGGAATGAATCACACCTGTTAACCCACACATCACCAGAATGGGTACCGAGAAGGTCAAATCTTTACCATAATAACCCAGTACTCCGTCGATAATATGATGATCTGAAGCTCCTCCGAACCGCTCTTTTAAATAGTTTCCGGCTGCCTGTGGTGCCGAATCAACTGCATATAAAGCCGCATAACTCAACAAGGTGGCTGTGAGATTTGAAGGACTTTCCGGACTGTCTCCCCACGAACCTTCAGGATGCATGGTTTCACGAAGCCATTTTGCGCCCTGTTCAATCTGTTTCCGGTATTTTTCCTTATCGATAGAAAAAAGAGCAAAAACACTTACAGAGGTAGCTATGGCACTGGATGATAAAAATCCGCGCCAGATGGCATTTTCAGGTTTGCGATCTAATAATTCTTTTTGCAAACCCGCACGCATTTCATTTATTTTCTTTTCCATACTGTTGTTCCTAATGCTAAGAGTCCGTAAAAAGTATATTCAACATCACAATGATCATCTAATAATGTGGCAGTAAAACCACCCGATTCATGCCAGTGTGCATCTATAAAATCGAGAGGATCAACGGCCGGCTTTATTCCATAATTATACAATGTAAATAAGACCGTGGCCGTAGAAAGCAAATCCGGAACCGGCGCATTTTGTGCCGCACAAAAACCACCGGATGCATGTTGTTGCTTGCATAAAAAATCAGTTTGTTCCGGATTATTATATCCCTCTAACTGTCCGTAAACCATCAAAGCGGCCGATGTGGCATTGGTTGCATAAGATGCATTGTATAACCGGTTCGAATATCCTCCGTCGGGCAACTGAAATAAGGCAAGATCCGATAACATCTTTTTCCGGTTTATTTGTTTCCGGCTTGAATCCTCCAGCATAGACAAACGGATATAAAGCTCATAAGGCGTATTAAATTCAGAATCATTGAATTTCAGACCGGCCGCATTATCGCCATATTTCTGATTAAAAAGATATGTTATTAAAAAATGAAATCTTCCTCTTTTTATCAACTCTGTTAATAACCAGCAACGAATCCGGGCCGCGTTATGAATAAGATCCCACTCATTAACAACCTGTTTTTTCAGATAAGCTCTCATTTTTTCCGGATCGGTTTGAATATCCAATATATAAATCAACATCCAGCCAAAAGCCGTATAATATAAATCAGACTGCCCGTTTTTATTCATAAACGAGCTGTCCGGCAGTTGTTGCGAAAGCACAAACTGTCTGACAATAGCCAAAGAATCAGCAGACAACATGCGTATAGCTTGTTGCAGGCATTGAAAAAGCCGCATGGATATTGTCTTTGTCATATTTCCTATTTTAAAATACGTTTCGTAACACGAAATAAAAGTCGTTTCAATTCGATATTAACAATCGGATCATTCAGTATCTCTAAAGCCTCTTTCCGATAAACTTCTGCCAGTGTATGAATTTCCTGAAGCGCTTGTTGCAAAACCGGGTAATTAGCTTTTTCCCGAAGCAATTCTTTTATATTATTTGCATGTAATAAATCCTGTGTGAACGCTTCATCATTTTTCAGCTCACATAATTTTGCCAAAACAGCCGAAGGACGAACTGCAAGCGGAGCATCATTATTGAAATCATCGATATCGTCAAGTAACTGATACGCTATACCCAATGCTTTGGAGTACTCATTTAACACCTGTATTAAACGCTTATCTCCTTTCGCACAAATCACACCCATAATCAAAGAGACATCAAAAGCAGGTACTGTTTTATTACAAAAAATATCCAGCACAAAATCCATGGTAAACGGAACCGGATTATTACTCCATTCCAATTCCATGCCCTGACCCTGACAAAGCGAAATATGTGCATCCGAAGCAATACGAATCAGTTCAGTCTGTTCGCATCGTGCCAAAAGCCGATATCCTTCACCCAGCAAAACATCTCCGATATTAATGGCAATAGGATTTCCATAAATAGCACCCAGTGTCTTTTTTCCATATCGTTCGGTATCATTATCCTGAATATCATCATGAATTAATGAGGCTTTATGAAAACATTCCACGGCAACAGCAGCCCATTTAACCTCTTGCGGAATATGCTGTTGTCCGGTTATAGACTGATAAACCGTAGCCAGCAGATAAGGACGCCAGCGTTGTCCGTCGCCACTCATCCAATCCATGGCGATGCGTGAAGCACCTGTTTGTGAGGAGAATAAAACAGATAACGAATCGTGGCTGAACCAGCTTTGCACTTCCGCCTTTAACTGATCATAATCCATAAGATGATATGATTTATGTGATCTGAAATTCAACCATTCGGTGACATAATCAAAATCGACAGTTGTATTTTTGCATCCCGATTTATTTAAAGGAATTGCAATTCCCGGCACTGCATTATCAATTAATAAGGAAAATGTTTTTTCGAGTGATTCCAAACATCCCACTCCAATCACTGTATCCACCACACGATTTTGAATCAACCCGATTACAGAGGTAAATCCTTCAGCCACAATACTCATTGTGCCTAAATCATCCGCTTTATCCTGAAGATCAGGTATGTTGCAGTGATTGCACCGATGGCATAATAATCCGAATTCGTCTGTTTCTGCCTGACATTTGGATGAATTATTCAAACATTTAGGCAATAACAAAATACGTTTATCAAATGGAATTGAACCCACAATTTCGCGCCAGGCATTATTGTTTATTTCAATCATAATCCAGCCTTTACAGGAAGGATCTAATGCATGATCATCAATAAGTTTAGCAGATAATTCATGTAGTCGTTCCATCGATAAGGGAGGAATACAGGCATGATCGTTCATGAACGAAATAATCAGACTACGCAGTCTGTTTCGCTCTGCCAAAGATGGTGGAATAGAGTAGATAGTAGTTTGTTTCATATCAACAGATTTATCCATAAGCTCCAAAACCAAAGAAATATTTCTTTTTGGCTAATTTATAGAATACATTCTTTTCGGGAATCTCCTGATCCGCCATATGATGTCCGCACTGAGGCATCATCTTTTTATATTCTTCGAGTACGGTATTCCGACTTGTTGAATCTTCCGCTCCGTGTTCAATCAGAAAATCAACCATTTTTTCGGGATTTTCCAAAATAATACAACCTCTGGAAGTTTCGGCCGTCATTTTACGGAATTCAGCCAGAAATTCAGAACGATTAAACAACTCAGTCAGATTGGAAGCCTTTTCATCAATAAAATCTTTTGCCATCTGGATAGGAGGACAAAATTCAAGTGCTCCCGAAGGTGCAATATGATGACTCATCCCGGTAGCTGCCGGACAAAGTGCGTTGCCCAGATCATCCCAATAAGTCTCAATAATAAATAACGGTGCATCCATCCGCTGTTCCACCACAAAACGGCGGAATTCGATAATTTGCTCACGTGATAACGCATTATCCATATTCGGATTAGCACCCACGGGCCGATAGATATAATACCATAAATAATGAGCGCCCTCTTTGGCAATTAACTCAATATATTTACGTGTAAGCAGTTCGTCATAATTACTTTTGCAGATACTGGCAGCCACACCAAAAATCAATCCCGCCTTTTTACAGGCTCTTATGCCTGATAAACTGCGCTCGAATACCTGATTTTGTCCTCTTCGCTTGTCGCTTTCTTCCACTAATCCCTCAATACTGATCAAAGGAGTAACATGTCCCATCTTTTTAAGCCGCTGTGCCAGTTCGTCGGTAATTAATGTGCCGTTAGTAAATAACTGAAAATAACAATCATCGTGTTTTTCCAGAATATCCAGCAACCCTTTATACATCAGAGGCTCACCGCCCAGAATGCCAAAAAAGGTAGATCCGTTTTTTTTGGATTCTTCGATAATACCATCCAGCTGACTCGCAGAAAGCTGTTTCCGTCCATGCGCAGAGACCCAGCATCCGCTGCAGGCCAGATTACAGGCTTCGGTAACCGAAATCATGACAAAAGCGGGAAAAAAGGGCAAGCCTTTCGCCTGTCGCTTTTCAAAATTATTCATATTCCGGATGTTCTTAATCCCGAAATTATAGATGAATTTCCAGACAATTCGCGGAGAACATTCGCGCGGAACACGAAGTGCAGCTCCTATCGTTTTTTTATAATTGTAGAGTTTCATGGATTATCCCGTTTAAGCAGCGTTATTTTTTGTCTGCGTTGTTGTAATTTATACCGGAGTCGTTCCTGATATACAGATTCCAGATTTTCCATATTAAAATGCTCCTCCTCTTCCATACCTCCGTTGATATACGATTTATCATATTTCGGGAAAATAATGGCTTTCGAAGGGCACATACGGGCACAGGCCGGGCAATTATTTTTACAGTTCTGCGGATTAACTACTTTTATTTCCTGATCAATATAAGTATATACTCCGAATAAACAGAAATCATGACATTTCCCGCAATCTGTACATCGATCTTTATCAATCACCGGATACCAGGCATCTTTACCTTCATTATGCGGTAAAGCATGAAGCATCTCCATATATTTTGATTTTACCGGATCCTTTTCGGAATCAGGCAAAAGATTCAATTCTTTTAAAATAGTTCCGACAGATTTATTCCGCATATTGATTATTAATTCCGGACGGATCAATGTATCTTTCAGATGAGAACGAATAGCTCGTGAGTGACAGGCCAGAATTATCGGAGTATCAGATGGCGTTTCACCGGAAATAGTCCTGTTTATGAATGTATTACATAAATCGGCTTCTATTTGCAATGTATAATCTGTTTGCTGTTCAATTGCTGAAGCAACAGCAGCTATGGTTTCTTTTTTAACAAAAGAACGTGATGAACAGGCGCATATTATTATTGGTTTCATGATATTTTTTTAGTAACAACTGTAACAAATATAGATAATAGTAACTATATATATAAAGTATAAATACCCAAAACGAAAAAACAGGGAATAAACGCGAAAAAATCAAAATTCGTTTTTAAAAGCAGAATTTTCGTTTTAAATGCCGCAGTAACAGCCGCCTCTGTGGATACCGCCCGCATGTTCGGCGAATATTATCCCAATCCGGGCAGTACGGCATCCATGACGATGCCACTGGCTATTATGGCCGAAGCATTTGGTACCTTTTTATTGCTGCTTTTTATCTTCGCCCTGACCGAAGGTTGTAATGTAGGCAGACCAAGCGATGCCATTGCCCCTGTTTTTATCGGTTTAACAGTAACCTCACTTATCTGCTTAATTGCGCCGCTTACACAGGCCGGATTTAACCCTGCCAGAGATTTCGGACCGCGTATGGTGGCCTGGATTTTCGGCTGGAATCAGGCTGCTTTTCCCGATAATCAGGGCGGTTTCTTCTGGGTCTACATATTCGGTCCGTTAAGCGGCGGTGTGCTGGCAGCCTGGTTTTTTGTCTACATCCTGGAACCGGCCATGAAAAAATCATCTAAATCCTGCGATTGTAATTAATCCATCATCAAAAAATATAGAAATGAAAAAAACAAAATTAATTTTAGTCGGCGGCTTTTTGGGAGCCGGAAAAACAACACTGCTCTGGCATGCAGCCCGATTGCTTATTCAAAAAGGATACACCGTCGGATTAATCACCAATGATCAGGCACCCGAATTGGTAGACAGCAAATTGCTCACACTAAACGGACTGGAAACCGAAGAGGTTAGCGGAAGCTGTTTCTGTTGTAATTTCAACGGCTTCACCGAAGCGATTCAAAAATTAAACAAGAAAAAACAACCGGATATCATTTTAGCCGAACCCGTAGGCAGTTGTACCGATTTATCGGCTACTATTATCCAGCCCTTAAAACAACACTGGAATGCCCAATTAGATGTTTGTTCGTTATCGGTTGTTGCCGATCCTTTCCGTCTGTCGTCCTTATTACAAAAAGGAACATCAGGCTTACATCCCGATGCCGCCTATATTGTAGATAAGCAATTTGAAGAATGTGATATGCTGCTGATCAATAAAACCGATCTGTTAGATTCGGATGAACTAAGCGAACTCTATGAGAAAGCCCACGAAGTATATCCTTATGCCTCAATCCGCACACTCAGTGCCCTGACGGATGCAGGCATCGAATCATGGCTGGATGAAGTGATCGAAAACCCAAAATCAGGATTGCGCATTGTCGATGTGGATTATGACACCTATGCACATGGCGAAGCTGTATTGGGCTGGTTAAACGGTACTTTATCATTAAGCGGTGAGGCACAAGACTGGAACCGGATCACACACAATTTATTAAACGAACTGGCAGCCGAATTTGACAAACAGGAAATGGCAGTAGGCCATGTAAAGGTTATTGCCGAAGAGAAGAATTCGTTTACCATCGGAAATCTGACCGGCAAAAGTGATACCCTTGTATTCAGAAATAAAATCGATGATGTTGATCGCATTCATCTCACCATTAATGCACGCGTTGAATCAACGCCCGAGCAATTAAATCAAATCATCGAACAATGTTTAACGGATCATATCCCCCAAACCTGTAACATGGAGATTTTAGCCTGGAAATATCTGCAACCCGGACGTCCTAATCCTACTTACCGATATGACAGAGTGGTGAGTTAATCTTGCTGCCACCAACTAAAAACAGACGGATGTACGATTACATCCGTCTGTTTTTAGTTAAGCAGATTTTTACTGCGCATTACTGAAGAATTGCTCCTCCCCTGTTAAAGCCTATTCGGCCACCTGCACACAAAACATTTCATTCTGATTCCGGATCAGTAATTTGCCATCGGCCAATGCAATCGGTGCCCAGTTCTGAGAACCCTCTATTAATAAATCGGCACTGGCTAAAGGTTTAAATCCTGTAGGATCCGGCTCAAACAGATACAACTTTTTCATGCCGTCGGTAGCCAGGATTAATCCGTCTGCCACAATCATACTTCCGCGATCGAAACCCGGATCTCGTCCTGTTTTCCATTTTATATTGCCCTCTGTATCCATACACACCAATCCGTCGCGCCGTGAATTGGTACGATATTGCGCATAAAAATAACCGTCGTGAAATACGGGAGGCTTGGTCTGATCGCCAAATTCGAGCGTTGTAAAAACCTCGGAAGTACTAAATGAACCATTCGGATTTTTATGTACTTCAATCATAGTTGCACCACGTTCGTAACCGCCGGCAATGAGCAGTTTGTTATTTCCGGCATCCACAGCACAGGGTACAGAAATATGACAATCCCAATCTGAAAATTCCCATAGTTTTTTTCCTGTTTTCGGATCTAAACCAACCACATTACCCATTACCATCGGCGCATCCGGATAAGCGAATTTATTGGTAGACGATGTAACCATCACGATCTGATCTTCGCCATGCAGATTGATCACTTTAGGACTCACATAACTCTCATTTCCCAGCGAAGCAGTTTTCCAGACAATCTCCCCGTTCTTTTTATTATAGGCCACAACACCGGCATCGGGAGCCTGCGAGGCAATAATTAATAAATTATCATATACAATCGGAGACTGCGTTACAGCCCATACCGGGATTTTTTTACCCCCGAAATCGGTCCAGATATTTTTATGCCAGACCGGCTTATGCGAATTGATATCAAAGCAATACAGATCGCCGTTCGGCCCGCACGAATACACATACTGATCATCAATAAGCGGAACACTTCTTGATCCCGGGAAAGATACCGTTCCGGGCGAACTATAAGCATACTTCCATAATTCTTTACCCGACTGCAGATCAAAACAGCGCATGATATCGCCTGTTTCATCATCTCTGTCGAGCAGATATACTTTGCCGTCTTTAACCACCGGACCACCGAAACCAATACCAACTCCGGCAGACCAGATCACCTCCGGCCCTTCGGCAGGCCAGCTTTTTAATAACCCCTTTTGCGAAGAGGTACTGTTGCGTTCCGGACCCAGAAACTGAGGCCAGTCCTGAGCAAAAACCGTGTAACTCTGCATACTTATAAATGCAGTTGCAGTTACTGTAATAAGATACTTAAACTTCATTTTCATGCATTTTTAACTTTCTGATTTTCATATCTTAATGTATGAATCCATTTAAGCCTCAAATTTAATATAGACAGCTAATTATTTATAATATTTTCCTTTAAAACGAAATAAATAGTACTAATAACGAAAAATAATGATTTCATTAGAATTGTCATCGAATCTGACTAAATGAAATCTGATAAAGAATTTAATCTATGATCAATTAAATCAAATAATTAAAAACAATTTGGCATAAAATTATAAATCACATATTCTCATCGCATTCCGCAGATTTTCGATGATTTGAGTCTTTTCATTCTGTCCGTTGGTAGATAAGCGGAGCAAAGGCAGTTTTATAATTTCAAGAATATGATTCTTTTTACTGTCTCTCTTTTGTTGCACTTCATTTTCGTGAAATGAAACGCCGTCTACTTCAATAGCCAGGATAGGCGTTTTATCAATTTTGCTGTAAAGCAGAAAATCGAGTCTGGAATTATTTTTAATAAAAGAGATTTCGTCAGCAGAGAAGGGTTCATAATTCCGGATCAGATCTTTTAATTTGTATTCTCTGACCATGGCAATGGATGAGAAGACAGAATCTGGCAATAAAATTTCTTCAGTCAGCAGTTTATGAATAATGATCTCAGCGGCAGATCCTTTCAGCTTTTTATTCGATTCGATAAAAGCCGTAAAAATCGTGTTGTATTCTTTGTATAACAGATCAAAAACAGAACATATCCTGCCTTTTATAATAACCTCATGCGGATCAGTAATATAACATATATAACGAATTAAATCGCCAATATTAGTTCCGTGAGGAATTTCCATCGCTTCGGGTTTTACAAGTATAAATTCTTTCACAGCTCTTGATACGGCAACATTGATCAGATTAGGATTATCTATGAATTCATGGATTTGATTGCTGACTGTATTAAACAGAATCGTCTCTTTTTCCCGGCCCTGATATTTATGGATTGTATCGGCCTCTGCTTCGGCCGGCAATTTCTTTTTCAGCAAATCGGCATGATTCCGGTAGGGAGTAATTACGCCTACTTTCGAATAATCATCGGCATATTTTTCGGTGATATATAGTACTGTTTCGTCAGCTTGCCGGGGATTGGTGTTGTTGCGGGATCCTGCTATATTCGTCTCAATAATATTGAACGGTTGGCCATCGGCGGTAGTCATAACGACAAGTTTATTATCGTAATATTTTTTGTTGCAAAAGCCGATAATGGCGGGATGGCATCGGTAATGTTCTTTTAATAAAACAGATTTTATCTGGTTGCCGTAAAGCGTTTTTAATGAATTTAAAATATTATGATCCAGATAATGATAAGCAGGCGCAATGTTGTATGTATTATGTAACCGACAGACTATTTCTTTGCTTTTCTCGTCGACTATATGCGAGAGTTGCATGCTGTCGCCTACAATTATTACATTTCTGCAACAGGAAAAACATACGGCAGCCTTAATTATATCGACTTGCGATGATTCGTCGATAATCAGATAATCGTATAAAAAACCTTCGGGAGTACAGTTGTTTAATGAGAGTGTAGAGCTGAGTATCACGGGATAATGTTCAACAAAAACATCAAATTGTTTACGATAATCTTTTGCCGTAAATGTCTCGTTTCCGATGCATTTGTATTTTTCATACAGTGAAGCATCGAATATTTTTTTTGAGGTGTCTGTAAACTGTTTCAGGTTCGAGTTTTCATGATTCTGTGTCAGCCATTCTTCAATCGCGGCAATTTCCTTTTTAATTTTGTCTATATCTAACTCATAAAATTTATGATTCAGATAAATATTAAGCTCCTCTTTGTACGAAGAAAGAACACTCAAATCTAAAAGTCCGAATTGAAACATGAATT
>CAMTPG010000049.1 GCA_947074335.1 uncultured Parabacteroides sp. | reverse complement strand
CCGACCCTCTGCTTGTAAGGCAGATGCTCTGAACCAGCTGAGCTAAACGCCCTTTCATTTTCAATAATAATTGAACACCTTTTCTCTCTAAGGCGCTGCAAAGATACGGCTTTTTTATTTCCCTCCAAATATTTCTGAAAAAAAAGTTGAAAAAACTTTATTTCCATTCCTCATATGCAAGATTTATAGTAACTTTGTCAGTATAAGTTATAACAAGGTATATGATATTATCAGAATTAACAGCTATATCACCTGTTGACGGGCGGTATAGAAATAAAGCCGAAAATTTAGCGGTCTATTTTTCAGAGTACGCATTGATCAAATATCGCGTACAGATTGAAATTGAATATTTTATTACACTGGCCGAATTTCTTCCTCAGTTGCAGAGTCTGGCAACCGATGAAAAAAAAGAAACACTGCGTCAGATTTATCGAAACTTTTCGGTTGCAGATGCTGAACGTATCAAATCTATCGAAAGTGTAACGAACCATGATGTAAAAGCAGTAGAATATTTCATCAAAGAAAAATTCGATTTGCTGGCACTTGAGCCCTATAAAGAGTTTATCCATTTCGGACTGACTTCGCAGGACATCAACAATACAGCTGTTCCGTTGTCGCTGAAAGAGGCATTGGAAGAGGTTTATTATCCGGGACTGACTGCTTTGATCGAGTTGCTGACCCGTTATGCCGACAGTTGGAAAGAGGTGCCGATGCTGGCCAAAACGCACGGTCAACCTGCATCACCCACTCGTCTGGGTAAAGAGGTAATGGTTTTTGTCTATCGTCTGGAACAACAGCTGGCATTGCTTAAATCGATTCCGGTATCTGCAAAATTCGGAGGAGCAACAGGCAACATGAATGCACATCATGTGGCTTATCCCGAATACGACTGGAAAGCATTTGCCAATCATTTTGTAAATGATGTGCTGGGACTGAGTCGTGAACAATGGACTACCCAGATTTCCAATTATGATAATCTGGCGGCTCTGTTTGATGCTCTGAAACGTATTGATACAATCCTGATCGACTTAAGCCGCGATTTCTGGCAATATGTATCCATGGAATATTTCAAACAAAAAATCAAAGCCGGCGAAGTAGGCTCTTCAGCCATGCCGCATAAAGTGAATCCGATTGATTTTGAAAATGCCGAAGGTAATTTAGGCATTGCCAATGCTATTCTGGAGCATCTGGCCATGAAGCTTCCGGTTTCACGTTTACAGCGCGATTTAACAGACTCTACCGTATTGAGAAATATCGGTGTGCCTTTCGGTCATATTGAAATTGCATTTAAGAGCTTAACAAAAGGTTTGGGAAAACTGTTATTAAATGAAAGTGCATTATCCCGCGACCTGGAACACAACTGGGCAGTTGTGGCAGAAGGTATTCAGACCATTTTACGTCGCGAGGGATATCCGCAGCCTTATGAGGCGCTGAAAGCACTGACGCGTACAAACGAAGCAATTACCGGCGAATCAATCAGCAGATTTATTGATACACTGGAAGTAAATGATGAGATTAAAAACGAATTAAAGGCAATTACGCCGCATAATTATACAGGTATTTAGAGAGAATAAAGAGTGACCGTGAGGTTGCTAAGTATTTATTTTATTAATTAACAACAATGAGTACAGAAGAAAGAGATGAATCACAACAACCGCGTCCGAGGAAAGTGATACCAAGCATCCGACGTGAAAGCACAGATCAGGATTCTGAAAGAAGACCTTACAACCAGGGTTACAACAACAGATCCGAAGGTAATTATGAACGAAGACCCTATAATAATAATCGTCAGAATAATGACAGAGGCGGTTATAATAATTATGGCGGAGATAATCGTTCATCGTATGGCCAGGGCCAGCGCCGCTCGTATGATAACCAGGGCGGAGGTTATAATAAACCCTACAACAACGGAAACCGTAATTATGGCAACAATCAGAATGATTATAACAATAATCGTTCTTCTTACGGTAACAATCGCTCGTATGGAAACAATGATCGTTCGTATGGTAATGACCGTCCGTACAACAATGATCGTTCGTATGGCAATCAGCAATACAACCGCCCGCAGCGTTCTAACTATGAAGATCGCGGAAAAGTGTATTCAGCTACACCCGGTGATGATAATGCATCATCTGATCCATCAAAGAAAAGACGTCCGCGTGTAGGCGATACCCGCACCAACATGTACGATAATCGTGACAATCGCAATCAGGGCGGTCGTCCTTCGTATGGCAACAATCGCGGCGGCGGCTACAATCAGGGCGGTGGCTACAACCAGGGTGGCGGTTACAATCAGGGTGGCGGCCGTGGCGGCTACAACCAGGGTGGCGGTTACAATCAGGGCGGTGGCCGTGGTGGTTACAACCAGGGTGGCAACCGTGGTGGTTACAATAACAATAATCGTCGCACAAACGATTATAACCCGAATGCAAAATATAACTTCCAGAAACAATTAAAATACAAAGAAGTTCTGGCAGATCCGAACGAACCGATTCGTTTGAATAAATTCCTGTCGAATGCCGGTGTTTGCTCTCGTCGTGAGGCGGATGAGTTTATCCAGGCAGGCGAAGTGAAGGTAAACGGCGAAGTAATCACTGAACTGGGTACAAAAATCACCCGTCAGGATGAGGTTACATTCCGCGAAAAACCGGTTCAGATCGAAAGTAAAGTGTATATCGTGTTGAATAAACCGAAAAACTGTGTAACTACTTCCGATGATCCCCAGGAACGTCTTACCGTAATGGATTTGGTTAAGAATGCCTGCTCGGAGCGTATTTATCCGGTAGGTCGTCTCGACAGAAATACAACCGGTGTTCTTCTGCTTACAAATGATGGTGATCTGGCCTCTAAGCTGACTCATCCTTCATTTAAAAAGAAAAAGATCTACCATGTATGGCTGGATAAAAATGTATCTGTAGAAGATATGGAGAAAATCGCCAACGGTCTGGAACTGGAAGATGGCGAAATCCATGCCGATGCAATCAGCTATGCCAGCGAAGACGATAAAAAACAGGTAGGTATCGAGATCCATTCCGGTCGTAACCGTATTGTGCGTCGTATTTTCGAATCACTCGGTTATCATGTAATCAAACTGGATCGCGTTTATTTCGCCGGTTTGACCAAGAAAAATCTGAGTCGCGGAAAATGGCGTTATTTGAACGAACGCGAGGTCAACGCACTTCGTATGGGCGCTTTCGAATAATCTGCTCAACATAATATAAATAGCCGGTGTTATTTACATCGGCTATATTTTTTGAAAATCTAAGCATATTATAAAGATGGAAACAATTAAACGAACAAAAATTGCCGACCTTTTAAAGAGTACCGCATACGGCTCTACAGTCAATGTAAAAGGTTGGGTTCGTACACGTCGTGGCAGTAAGCAGGTTAGTTTTATTGCATTAAATGATGGGTCAACCATCCACAATGTTCAAATCGTTGTTGATGTGGAAAAACTGGGCGAAGAGTTTCTGAAACCCGTTACCACAGGAGCCAGTATCAGTGTTATCGGTACGCTGGTTCAATCGCAGGGAAAAGGACAGTCTGTAGAAATCCAGGCCACTTCAATAGAAATTTACGGAACAGCCGATCCGAACTTATATCCTTTGCAGAAAAAAGGCCATTCACTGGAGTTTTTACGTGAGATTGCTCATTTGCGTCCGCGTACCAATACATTTGGTGCTGTGTTCCGCATTCGTCATAACATGGCCTTTGCCATTCACAAATTCTTCCACGATAAAGGTTTTTTCTATTTTCATACACCTATCATTACGGCGTCAGATTGTGAAGGAGCAGGGCAGATGTTTCAGGTAACTACCATGAATCTGTATGATCTGAAGAAAGATGAAAACGGATCGATTAACTATGATACCGACTTTTTCGGAAAACAGGCCAGTTTGACCGTTTCCGGACAGTTAGAAGGCGAATTGGCAGCAACTGCGCTGGGACAGATTTATACTTTCGGTCCTACTTTCCGTGCAGAAAACTCAAATACTCCCCGCCACCTGGCCGAATTCTGGATGATTGAACCTGAAGTGGCTTTCAATGATATTCTGGATAATATGGATCTGGCCGAAGAATTTATTAAATATTGTATTCAGTGGGCTTTGGATCATTGTATGGATGATATCAAGTTCCTGAATGATATGTTTGATAAAGAGCTGATCGAGCGTCTGCAGGGTGTATTAAAAGAAGATTTTGTACGTCTGCCATATACCGAGGGTATCAAAATTCTCGAAAAAGCCGTATTGGATGGCCAATCCTTCGAATTCCCTGTGTTCTGGGGTGTAGATCTGGCATCTGAGCACGAACGTTATCTGGTAGAAAATCATTTCAAACGTCCGGTTATTCTGACTGATTATCCGAAAGAGATCAAAGCTTTCTATATGAAGCAGAATGAAGATGGTAAAACTGTGCGTGCCATGGATGTATTGTTCCCTAAAATCGGTGAGATTATCGGTGGTTCCGAGCGTGAATCTGATTATGATAAATTATTAACACGTATCGAAGAAATGGATATTCCGATGAAAGATATGTGGTGGTATCTGGATACACGTCGGTTTGGTACTGTGCCTCATGCAGGATTTGGTCTGGGCTTTGAACGTTTATTGTTATTCGTAACAGGTATGGCCAATATTCGTGATGTAATACCTTTCCCGCGTACACCCAAAAATGCAGAATTCTAATCTCATTTGCTACGCAATAAAAAAGTCCGGCTGAAACACAGTCGGACTTTTTTATTGCATTATTGATCTTTTTTTAAAAATAATACAGTCAATCTTATCAGATTACTCATCATTCAGATCGATCGGGATCTGTCTTTTAAATGCCTCTTTAAACGAAATCAATGATTCTGTGCGAGCCAATCCCAGCGGTTGCAGTTTGTTGTGAATAATATTCAGCAAGTGCTGGTTGTTTTTAGCATAGATCTTAATAAAAAGATCATATTGTCCGGTGGTATAATGACATTCTACCACTTCAGGAATGTTTCGTAAGGCTTCAGTGACTGACGGAAATTGCCCCGGAGAATTTAAGAATAATCCCATATAGGCGCAGGTTTCATATCCGATTTTTGTATTATCTACAATGAATTCAGATCCCTTGATTACTCCCAGATTTGTCAGCTTCTGAATGCGTTGGTGAATGGCGGCACCTGATACATTACATTCCCGGGCTACTTCCAGAAAAGGCATACGCGCATTCCCGATAATCAGTTTGAGTATTTTTTCGTCTAATTCATCTAATTGATGGTGTGCCATAGTTTTTGTATATTTGTATGTGTTTTATAATGATTCTTACATATTTACGGCAAATATAATGAATATATGATGATTATCCGTATATTTTCTTTTGCTTATTTTATTTTGTAAGTTTCTTTAATTATTAATCTTTAATTTTCAGCATTATGAATACAGTTGCCGATCTTTTATTGAAAGAGGTTACATCCTCCGATCAGGCTTTACTGGAGCAGATCGAAGTAACTTATACGGATTCATTCCCCGTTGAAGAACGTCGTGATTTTCATTTGGTAAAACAAATTATTGATGTGGATAACAGATTCCGGATTAAAGCCCTGATGCGAAATAATCAATATGTAGGCTTTATCACTGCCTGGACATTTGATGATTTTGTCTATATTGAGCATTTTGCAATTGATTCGTCAGCCCGCAATGGCGGAATAGGTGCCGGTGCCCTGCAGTGCTTTATGGATGCTGCGGCATTGCCTGTTGTGCTGGAAGTAGAGGCTCCTTTCGATGAAATGAGTAAGCGAAGAATCGGTTTTTACCAGCGTCTGGGCTTTACACTCGATCATCAGACCTATCATCAGCCTCCGTATCGTGAAAACGGCGAATGGCTGCCCATGCATTTAATGAGCCGTGGCGAAATAGACATGCAGCATTCGTTCGAGGATGTGAAGAGGCATCTGTATACGCATGTCTATCGCGTAAAGCCCGATTAATTATCCAGATTGCTGCCAACTAAACGATACAAAAAAAGGTGAAACCGAAAGATTTCACCTTTTTTATTTTTATGAATGCAATTATTCGGCAGCCTGTCGGGCAGAATAACTGATTTTAAGTGCATAAGCTTCACGAAGCGCCTGTTTTACGTCAGTAATCAATCCCATTCGCGTGTCTTTGTCCGCTTTGATGGATACTGTCATAAATGGCTGATCTTCTTCTTTCATACTCGATTTTTCCTGAGCAATGTAATCCTGAATTTCTGAAGGTTCAGCAAATTTATCATTCAGCTGCAAACGTGCTTCAGAGCCTAACTTCGCCTGAAATTCCTGTGTGGGTTTACCTACATAAATGAAGGTTACCAGCGATTTCTTTTCAAGTTTCTGAAGTTCGGTAGCCTGAGGAGAACGGAATTGTACCATCAGAGTTACTTCGCGCATAGATGTTACCATCATGATGAAGAACAGGAAGGCAAATACCAAGTCAGGTAATGATGACGTATTCAATTCGGGCATTTCACGTCCGCCCGCTTTACTAAACTTTCCCATTACTTTTTATCTCCATAATTTTTAGGTTCTGCTTCAGAAATCTTTTGCGGATAAATCTGTTGCACAGCCTTTTGTTGATCTTCGTCTAATTCAGAAAATGACTTACCGAATTTCTTTTTAGAAATATCATCACGCAGTTCGTTATACGCTTTCGCTAATTCGTTCTGCACGCTGATGTAAGCCTGATATTCTGTACCACGGTCATTCTGCAGTGAGATTACGTGTTTCTTTGAAACCATTGTACGGCCAAAGAAGGGAACGTCTTCTTCTACTTTTTCAGGTTTATGTTCATCATTGTATGGATTATCAATGAATTCTTTCACCCTGTCTTTCAATTGCGAGATATCAATGAACTGGTCGCCACAGAGAATCTGGTTGTTACTGTTGATCAATACAACCAGCAGGTTTCTCTTATTGATATCTACTGACTCCTCTTTTTGTTGATCTTTAGGTACAGGCGGCGGCAAACGTCTTGCCAGACCTTTATCTGTATCCATTGATGTTGTAATCAAAAAGAAGATAAGCAACATGAAAGCAATGTCGGCCGAAGAAGAACCATTGATTCCCGGTGTCTTTCTTTTCTTACCCATTTCTTTCTTGTTTTATCAATTAGTTATCGGCTAACCGCCTTTTTAATAGCACCCCAGATAATACAAGCGATAATGGCTACCAAAAGAATACCTGTAGACAGAATCCACATATCGGTAACTTTCAACCATCCCGGTGTATTAAATTTCTGTGAATCTGAATTCAACACTTTCAGCGGAGTGTCATCTCCAATTGCATAAGTGATTCCCAAAAGAGCCGCAAATACCACGACACAGATAAGTGCCATAACGGCCGATCGTGTATTATATCGCAATTGTTCGATGAATTTCACAATACCAAATATCAGCATTAAAGCGATGGATGCGAAGAAAATAATCGACGTCCAGTCAAGCAATAAGCTTGTATAAATGGGTTTCTTTAAATCTTCACCCGGGTTTTCTACACCCCCGAAGTAAAAGATTCCCAGCACGACTAAACTGATAACTGCAATAGCTAACAGTGTCCAGCTGGATACTCTTCTTATTTTAGTAACTGCCATGATTCCTTCTTATTTTTTGAATTTGAGGTTGTATTTGATAACGATGTCAAGCAAAGTAATAGAAGCATCTTCCATCTGGTTCAGGATAGCTTCCAGTTTGCTCAGCAAATAGTTATAAAATATCTGAAGGATCAGGGCAACGATCAAACCACCTACTGTTGTAATCAAGGCAACTTTCATACCACCTGCTACAACGGTCGGGCTGATATCACCAACCTGTTCGATTGTATCGAAGGCCATGATCATACCGATTACAGTACCCAAGAATCCTAATGACGGAGCCATCGCGATAAATAATGTAATCCAAGACATGTTCTTTTCTAACAAACCGCCCTGAACACCACCGTAAGAAACGATAGATTTTTCAACTACATCAATACCCTGATCGATTCTCATTAAGCCCTGGTATGCGATAGATGCGATAGGACCTCTTGTATCACGTGCAATTGTTTTAGCACCTTCTACATCACCTTTGTCAAGTGCTTCTTCAATACCTTTTAAAAGTTTGCTCGGGTTAGTTTCAGCTAAGTTCAGATAAATGATTCTTTCCAGACAGAAAGCCAAACCAAAAATCAAAGCGATAGCAACCAAACTCATAAAGTCGGCACCACCTTCGATGAATTTGTTTTTCAAAGCCTGGTACAAACCGCCTTCAACTACAGTGACTTCAACAGCCTCTTGCGCGAAAGCTACAGAAGAAATTCCAAGGGCACATAAACCCAAGAATGTTTTAGCAAAATACTTTTTCATTGTGTGTTTAATTTTTAAGATTAATAATTCTCTTATTTGTTTTTATTATTTTTAGTTATTAATAATCATGGTATTACACCTGCGGAGAGAGCGGGATTCGAACCCGCGAAACCCTTTAGGGGTTTACACGCTTTCCAGGCGTGCCTCTTCAACCACTCGAGCATCTCTCCCTGTACGCCTATTGATCATTTAAAACGTTCGCAAAATACGAAAAAATTCGCATATCCAAATGTTTCAGAGCACAAATCTAAAGTTTTTGCTTGATATATCAAGCATTTCAGACTATTAAATTTTACATATAAACGAAAATATGTCTGATATACCTTTAATTTGTAATTTTAAATATTTTTACTGCATTTGCGGAGGTGATATCGATCACCTTATCTAATGATAAATCAAATATTTCTGCAATTTTTTCGGCCGTTTTCCAGATATAAACCGGATTGTTTCGCTTCCCGCGATAGGGAACAGGTGCCAGATAGGGTGCATCTGTTTCTAAGACAATACGATGAATACTTTTTGTGGGCAGGATATCGGACAGACCGGAATTTTTGAATGTAACCACACCGTTAATCCCGATCATAAAACCGGATAATTTACAGGCTTCATCCAGTTCTTCCCGGTTGCCGGTAAAGCTGTGAAAAACACCTTTCAATTTGTCGGCGCCTACTTTATACATGGAATCGAAGACTTCGGCAAATGCATCGCGAGTATGGATAGCAACCGGCAGATCCAGGTCAATGCTCCATTGCAGTTGCTCTTCGAAAACAAGTTTTTGTTCTTTCAGGAAGGTCTTATCCCAATAGAGATCCAGACCGATTTCGCCAATGGCGCAGTAGTTACGGGCAGCTAATGCGGTTTCTGTGTCTCGCAAAGCGGTTGCATATCCGGCATTTACACTTGTAGGGTGCAATCCCATCATGGGTAACATAAAATCCGGATACTGTTCGCATACTTCAAGCATGGGCCGAATGGTATCAGTATCTACATTAGGTAATAATAATTTGGCAATACCCGACTCGCGGGCATCACGTATCATCTGATCCCGGTCGGCATCAAAAGCGTCTAAATAGATATGATTATGCGTATCGATTAATTTCATGTTAAGATTGTCTGTTCATTAAACGCGAACATACCTCTTTTATTATATAGGTGCGTGACGGATCTACACTTAATGATTCTAAATGCGACATGGCCGAATCGTAATATTCCTGAATCTTCACTTCGGAAGCGGTTTTTACACCTGCTTCATTATAAATAGCCGTAACGGCTGCAATTTTTTCCTGCGGATCAAATGTTTTCATTTCAAGCCAACGGGTAAGTTCCGCCTGTTGCGAAGGGGTTGCCGTGGCTAAGGCACGGATCAGCATAAATGTTTTTTTATTGGAGATAATATCTCCGCCTATGTTTTTACCGAATGTTGCCGTATTGCCATAGACATCCAGCAGATCGTCCTGCAGCTGAAAAGCCAGTCCGATGTTGATGCCATACTGATATAGATGTTCGGCATCCGTTTCGGGTGCATTGGCCAGCAGAGCTCCCATTTTAAAGGCGCAGCCTAAAAGTACGGCTGTTTTCAGACGGATCATTTCCAGATATTCTGCTTCGGTTACCCGGTCTCTGGTTTCGAACTCCATGTCGTATTGCTGGCCGCCGCAAATCTCGAGTGCGGTAACCGTAAAAAGATCCAGTATCTTTTTCAATGCGTCTGATTCGGTCTGAATCATGAGCTGATAAGCGGCAATCAGCATGGCATCGCCCGAAAGAATGGCTGTATTGGCATCCCAGACCGTATGAACGGTGGGTTTATTTCTTCTTTTGTCGGCATGATCCATCAGGTCGTCATGCAACAGGGTGAAATTGTGGAATACTTCGAGTCCGACAGCCGGGCGAAGTGCTTTTTCAACAGAATCGGTATACAGATTACAGGCCATCAGCACGCATGCCGGTCTGATTCGTTTGCCGCCCAGTGCCAGAATATATTCAATGGGTTCATATAAGCTTTTGGGAGGATAAGGAAAAGTAAGTTGTGAGATTTCCTGTTCTATACGGTTTAAAATGTTGTCGAATGCCAGCATGATTCTATGTTTAACTAAAAAAAGGCTGCGGTTAATGCAGCCTTTTTTTGATGAATATACAATGTATTATTGTAATCTGAATGTAACCGGTACGGTATATTTAACGCGTACAGGTTTACCACGTTGTTTACCGGGTGACCATTTCGGCATCGAGTTGATTACACGAAGTGCCTCTTTGTCTAACGACGGGTCAACACCACGCATTACTTCTGCATCTACGATAGAACCGTCCTGGTTTACCACAAACGAACAGGTAACACGTCCCTGAATACCGTTTTCCTGTGCAATAACCGGATATTTGATAGACTTGGCAAGGAAGCTCAATAAAGCACCCTGTCCGCCCGGGAATTCCGGCATTGTTTCTACTACGGTAAAGATCTGTTGTGAAGATTCTTCTTCTTCTTCCACAACTGCAGGAGGTGTATAAGCCTCTACCTGTGCAGATGAAGCATCATCTTCTGAAGATGCAATCTCGATATCATCGAGTTTAACATCATCTTCTACAACTTGCAAAACCTCAGCAACTGCTGGAGGTGGTGGGGGAGGTGGTGGCGGCGGAGCTTCCTCCGGACGCGTAATCTCCATCTCCTCTTCGGCGAGGATATCAGCTACACCTTCGTTGGTGGCAATCTTGATATCCGTTTCGCTCCATTCGAAGCCGACGAAAATAACGGAAAGCGCAACGACAAGACCCATTAAAAGTCCTAAGCCCTTGCTCTTTTCGAGATCCGCCTTCGGTGATTTCTTAATTTCCATATATTTATTTGTTTATAAAAGAATGTGTTTTTCTTTTAGGCAAATATACGGATATTTTTGATTTTGCCTATAAATTGTTCAAATTTGTCTTCGTTTTTTTGATTTTTTGATTTTTCAGTATAAAAATCCCGGGCAAATATACCTTTTCGGATTTTTTTGCGTTTAGCAAATATACAATCTGTATATAGTGCAGATTTGGTTTTAAAAGTACTTTGATTATCGGATATGAAATATACGCTCTCTGTTCTGCTATTGTTCCTGATTACTTCTGTGCTTCATGCCCAGTCGGGTGATGAGGTTTTTACATTTCTGCGCTATCCCGCATCTGCGCGTGTTAATGCCATGGGCGGAACCAATGTATCGGTGGTAGAACGCGATCCTTCGCTGGTTTTTTCTAATCCGGCACAATTGGGTGGTGAAATGAATGAAATGATCAACCTGAATTATCTCAATTACATAGCTGATATAAATGTAGGAAGTGCTCTCTTTACAAAAGCCCTGAAAGAAAAGGCGGCATGGGGCGCGGGAGCTACTTTTTTTAGTCAGGGTACATTTCGCGGAATGACTGCCGAGGGCATCGAGACCGGAGATTTCTCGGCTAAAGATATCAGTCTGAACGGCTTTTTCTCGTATGATCTGTCTGAACGCTGGCGTGGCGGATTGTCGGCTATGTTTCTGTATTCGGGCATTGGCGATTATACTTCGCTGGGTATGGCTTTCGATGCAGGTCTGAGCTATTTTGATATTGAAAAAGAGTTTTCGTTCGGTTTTGTACTCAAGAATATCGGAGCACAGCTGAAACCTTATGAGGATAAGCGCCAGAAAATGCCCTGGGATATACAGATGGGAATTACCAAACAATTAAATCACGC
>CAMTPG010000048.1 GCA_947074335.1 uncultured Parabacteroides sp. | reverse complement strand
TTTTAATGTTGGGGTCCTGGGTTCGAGCCCCAGGCGGATCACGAAAAACAAAAACCAAATTAAAAAATCTCTGATAATTACTCAATTTTCAGAGATTTTTTTATACCAAATCAGCGATTTAATAATTTTACAAAACTTAAACTGAAAAGGCTTAACTAATAAGAAACTGAGACTAACAAAGGGTAAAATAGAAAAACACTCACTTCTTAAAACCATTCAGTATTTACATATAATATCATTTACAAATTTTTTAAAACTATTTTTATAGCAAAAACTTTATAGCCATTTTTCGTATCCATTCAATTTAATCGAATTTTATTTATCACGAACGATAAATAGATCTGTAATCCCCGGCTATTCATCGGGCGATCCGATTCTTTTTTACAATACAATTTTATTGTTTATCTGTTTATATTGAACCGATGCGATTGATATACCTGTAAACGTACCTGTTATAAAATGTATAAATACTTTGTAATAAAATAAATAACACATTCTTATTAAAATATAAACAGAAATAAAAAACAAACAGTAGTATTTATGGCAGCATGATTCTGTCTTTATATATCCTGTCAGGATTATTCGAATAACTTTCTTATTGAACCGGAATCGAAGATAACTACAGGATTAAAGCAATAAATTTAATCAAATTAAATATAAAACAACACATTAACCCACTGTATATTTACTATATACAATGCTTAATCAAGAAACAATTTTAATAACAACTTATGATCACCTTTATGAAAAAAATGATTTTTTTATCAGCGCTTATTTTCGCAATGGCCTCGTGCGGAGAGCGTGAAATGGAAAATTTGGAAAATAAGGAATATGGCGATTATGAATTTTCAGTAGATAATATAATTGTCGATATTGAAAATACCCGATCTGTCGCTGAGGAAGAAGCTGTAGTATACTGTTATTTTCCGCAGGCCGGAAAAAATCAGTTGTTCGATGTGGCAACAAATCAGCCGTTTACGGTATCTCTGCCCGCAGGAAATGCGGCTACGGGTTATTTTCTGTCGGTAGATGAAGATGATTCGGTATTAACAAATGATGTTGTAAATATATCCGGCGGCAACGAGCATGTTTATCACGGTATCTGGCAGGGAATTCCCGAAACAGCATCCGGCAATGCAATCGAATTAACCCGGTTAGTTCGCAAATTTACAGTTCGTCAAGGCTCTGTATTAGCCGGTTACAGTCTGCGCGTTCAGATTAAAGGCGCCAAATACTTTAACTGGAAAGAAGGTATACCGGTAAAAATAAGTCGGGATGATATTTTTTATGATAATCAGGAGATAAAAGAACCTGTATCGGGCTATTTTGTTTGCGACAATAACCATAATAAATTATTTGTCAACGTGCAGGTTTATTGCGAAACAGATAATCCGGAATACGGACATAAAGCGGGCGATATCATTCAGACAAACAAGACCAATTTTTATTATTCGCCGGCCGAAAATACACATCTCTCAATTGTTTACAATGCAGATCTTAATTTTGAAAATCCGGCATTAACCAAAACAACCGGTGATGTGAGTTTTACGATCGAATCGCTAAGTACGGAAACTAACGAATTCTAATCCTCCGGGATTTCAACAAATATTTCAATCTTATTCATATAAATAACTAATTAAACACATTTTAAAATGAAAAAAATCTTTGCTTTATTCGCAGTGGCACTGGGTATGACTTCCTGCGTTAACGATGGAGACAATGCTTGCAACAATGAAGTAGCTTACTCTTTTGTTCCTGCCGTAGAAATTATGGATTTAACAGAAACAAAAACAAGCGCAGAACCTCGCGTAATTACTTGTCTTTTTAAAACTTCGAAAGGCGAGAAAATCGTTACCGTTAACGAAAATGAAAAAATAAACGTAACACTTCAGGCCGGCGAAATGGCAACTGCACAGTTCTTGTATCACATTCCGGTTCCTGCTTATGGCGATTACGAATTCCCTAACAACTTCTACGCTGATCTTTCTCACAGCGGTGCCGAAGTTTATCAGGCTTCATGGAGCGGTGTTCCTGAAATCAATGGTTCTACAGATATCACATTGACTCGTCGTGTAGGTAAACTGACTATCAAAAAAGGTGAAGTTCCTGCAGGTTACGATCTGATTGCCGAAGTAGATGCTTATCAGTTCTATAACTGGAAAGATGATGATATGAACGGTCAATACGTACGCGTACATAACAATGCTTATCTGAACGATGGTCTCGAAGCAATCACACTGGGTTATACACAGAAATCTTCAGACAAACCGGCACGCATCTTATTGAAAGTTGTAGCTACCGAAGGCAACGTATTGTTTGCTCCGGGTGCAACTGTACATCAGAAAGAATACAAATACAACATCGAAAAAAATCAGCACCTGATCGTTACTTACAATGCTCATTTGATGGTAGATCCTAATCTGGGTGTATCAATAGACGGTTCTGATTTCGACCTCGAAGAAAAAAGCGAAACTATCGCAAATGCCTGGAATTAATTCCGGATACGGATATTCGATATTACAAAACTCCTGCATTTTTTTGCAGGAGTTTTTTTGTGTTTATAACCGGATTAATAAACCACATTACCAATCAATTGTTATACAATATAGAAACAAAATGGTTGTTTAATTAACCTGTAAAAACAGACACATGAAAAAAATCAGTCTCCTCCCGATCCTGCTGTTTTCTCTGTTTGCCACGACCGGCTGCAAAACCACGCCGCATACCGAAACCGGTCAGTCGGCCGCACAACCGCACACGCTGTTTATTCAGCCCGAATCGGGCGATCTGACTGTTAAAGCATCCGATATTGCATCGGCCATTCAGGTAATTCCGTTAGAAACGCGCGATTCTGTATGGATCGGAGAGGTGCAAAAAATCATTCGCACCCACGAATATATTTATGTTTCCGATGGCGAAACCATTTATATATTTAACGAATCGGGCTATTACATCCGTCAATTTAACAAACAGGGATCGGCGCCTGATCAATATGCGGCAATCACTGCATTTCAGCCCGTGTTCGATCATACCTTCTGGATACTCGACGATAACCGCCTGCTGCATTATACCTTCGATGGCGAACTTACCCAAACCATTCCGTTAAGCACTTCGGCGCTTGCTTTCGAACTTTGGGACGATTCCCGTTTGCTGATTTATTCCGGCAACGAAACCTCGCCCGGACACCACCGCCAGTTGCAGATTATCAGTCTGCCTTCGGGACTTGCAACGGCCGATTATCTCGATACCGATACCTTTAAAGCCGGTTATCTGCAGGTTTCGGGCTACAATAATTTCAATAAAACAGGCGATGGTAACGGCTATTATTTTTTCGAAATGTTTAACGATACCATTTACCGCCTCACGCGCGATACCTTCGGCATAGCCTTCGATGTAAACATTGCCGGTAAAAACATACCGGCCGCTTTTTATGCCCGTCCCTATAAAAATATCCTGCATTTTTACCGCGAATTATACAACGAAAACTATGCCTATGGCACCGAACTGTTTGGCGAATCGCCCGCTGCTTATTTCTATTTTTATTATTACGAGAATCAGGGACATCTGGCCTTTTTCTCCAAAAAAGAGCAGGAGCAAACCTGTTTTACCTCGATTGCCGAAGATCAGTACCTCGGTTTATATCCCATTTCTTTAACCGAGCAGCCTCTTTTTGTACAGCAGGGCAATCAGATTTTGCTTCCGCTTTATCCGAACGATATTATGGGTTATGCCGAAGATAAACTTACGCCGCAGGCTGTTGAGGCCATCCGTTTAAAAATTAATTATACCGGCGATCAGCAAAATCCGATTCTGGTTTATCTGGAGATTAAATAAGAAATCGGCGATAACCGACCGTCCGGTACAAATTGTGGTTTATATACAAATAGTCTGTTTTTACGTTTTCCGGCTTTTCACGGAAATACCGCTTTTCCCCGCATCGTTATGCAATTTTCATTACACTGCAGTGCAATAAAAAATACACTGCAGTGTAATCGGAAATGCACTGCAGTGTATTGCATGGAGTGCTGTTTCGGAGGCGGGGTTGATGCTATTCTGATTTTAAGATTTGCGGAATAGCCGAATGTATATTTATTCATGCTCTCTGCCAATTTGGCATGAATCCGAACCGGCTAAATGAACCCCGATAAAATCAGTTGTAAAACCACATCGCCATCAAAAAAAATTGGATGGCCATGTAATTAAAATTCCTTCGGCATCCGTTTGATTTTTCCTTATGAGGCATTTTTCGGGCGTTACACGGCCCGGTACTGTAACTGTCATTCTGGCAGCTGTTTGTTTTTTTGCTTTTTCTGCAGTTTCCGACTAAGAATATACATCAAAAATTTGGAAATCGCAACATTTTTTAGTAATATTGTATAATTCTGATATGCATTGTTAAAACACGATTCAACCTTTTTAATCTGATCAGTTTCGGATGTGGAAAAATCATTTTTCGCTCCCGGTTCCGCAAAAAGAATTAGCTGAATAAAAGCGGGAAAATCTTGCAATGCCGCTATTTGTAATACATTGCAGTATAAGATAATGAATCTGCAAGCAATAAAATATACGATTAATCTGACGGATAATCTGATTTGTTTTTAAACGAATCCGATTGTCGCAATACAGCAAAAATGAAGATGGGAAGAACGGTTAAAAAGAGACTTGATTATTTTAGGATTGAGATCGATTTCATGAAGAACGAGAGCGTGGTGAATCTGTACCACACTTTCGGTTCAGTCGGTTTTTATCTCTATATAGCCCTGCTTTCCGGAATTTATCGTTGCGGAGATTATCGAAAAAGCGATGAAATTTATGTCGCAACGTTGGCACGAGAATTTAAAATTTTTCGAAAACGAATTGTAAATTGGATCAGATTAATTGTTAATGGCGATTTGTTTAACAAATTATTTTACAACGATGTTGATATATTAACAAACTTTGACATTCTGCGCCGTTATTTCAGGGTGAAATTAAAACATGTTGATAAAGAGTGTATTAGGCTATTTAAACACCTCCTTTTCAAGGCTGAAAAACAGGAGCATGAAGCGAATAAAGTCGAAAAAAGGTGCATTTTTCCTTTAAAAAAGAGTAGAGTAGAGAAGAGTAGAGTAGAGAAGAATATAAATACAACAACTACTACAACAACAGCGCGCGCAACAATCGAAAATGAGGAGCCCTTCTCACGCAATCCGCCCGATCCGCTCCGCCATGATGACAAAATCCCGATCCGGCCGAAAACCGGCGATTCCGCATCCGCTGTCCGAATGTTGCGTAAGAGCACCCGACAGCATTCGCAATACTCGCTATTTCCGGCAATCGTACTCGGATCAACCCTCTCATAATCCCGAAATTAACGAAAAAAATAAAATGCATTTTTCGATTCTGTTTCAAAAAATAAAATACCTTTGATTCGAAAAACCATAGTTTATCTTAGTTTACAACCATTTATTCAATACTTGACACATGAAATACACCCGTTACCTGATTTTCCTCCTCCTCCTCTGCAGCGGATTAACCGGCTGTATCGGAGGCAATTCCGATAAATCGGACGAAGAAAGCGTGGAAGCACTCCAACATGACGAAACAAACCGGGTAACCGTGCAGCTGCTCGAATCCGTGCCTTTTCATCAGGAGCTGATCAGCAACGGAAAGCTAACGGCCGGACGTATGGTCGATTTGTTTTTCGAAAATGATGAGCCGGTGGCGGTGGTGTATGTAAAAAACGGCGAGCGGGTGCAAAAAGATCAGAAGCTGGCCCGACTCAACTCCTTCAAACTCGAAAACAACCTCTCCAAAGCAACAACCAGTCTGGAAAATGCGCGCCTCGAACTGCAGGATCTGCTGATAGGACAGGGTTTCCGCATTCAGGATTCGGCCCTTGTGCCGCCGGCAGTGATGCAGCTGGTCGAAATAAAAAGCGGCTACAAACAGGCGCTCGACGAGTATAATCTGGCCCGCTACGAAGCCGATCATGCCGTGCTTACGGCGCCGTTCGACGGTGTGGTGGCCAACCTCTACACCAGAGCCATGAACAAACAAACCGCAGGCGAACCCTTTTGCACGATTATCGATCCGAACAGTCTGGAGGCCTCGTTCAGTGTGCTCGAAAGCGAATTGCCGCTGATACGCCGGGGCGATGTGGTGGAGATCACTCCTTTTGCACTGACCGATGTGAAGAGCCGCGGCACCATCAGCGAAATTAATCCGCTGGTGGATAAAGACGGCATGGTGCGCGTAAAGGCGGATGTGCAGAACCGGGGCAATCTCTTCGAAGGCATGAATGTGAAGGTGAGTGTGCAGCGCTCGGCCGGCCGGCAGCTGGTAGTGCCCAAAGAGGCGGTGGTGATGCGCTCGGGGCGCCAGGTGGTGTTTACCCTGAAAGAGGATAAGGCATTTTGGAATTATGTGCAGACGGGGCTGGAAAATGCCGGATATTATACCATAACCGAAGGCTTGCAGCCCGGCGATGTGGTGATAACGAGCGGCAGCGTGGATCTGGCTCACGATGCGCCGGTGGTGGTGATTGAACAGGAACAAACAGACTGACTAAACGATACGGTATGATTAAATTTCTGTTGCAGCGGCCTATCGCTGTGCTTATGGCTTTTCTGGCTTGTTTTATCATCGGTCTGGTTACCTATTTTACCATTCCGGTTTCGCTGCTGCCCGATATTGCCATTCCCGAAATAACGATACAGGTAGCGGCCAAAAATACATCGGCACGCGAACTCGAAAATACGGTGATTAAACCCATTCGGCAACAGCTGTTGCAGGTGGCCAATCTGCGCGATCTGCAGAGCGAAACGCGCGACGGAACGGCGATTATCCGGCTGAACTTCGGGTTTGGCACACACACGGATCTGGCTTTTATCGAGGTGAACGAGAAGATTGATGCAGCCATGAACAGTCTGCCGCGCGATATCGAACGGCCGCGGGTAGTGAAGGCCAGTGCTACGGATATCCCGGTGTTTTGTCTGAATCTGACACTCCGCGAAGCGATGCCGGCAGGCGGCGATGCGGCGGCGGATGAGGCCGCTTTTATGGCGCTTTCGCAGTTTGCCGAAAATGTGATAAAACGGCGCATCGAGCAGTTGCCCGAAGTGGCCATGGTCGACATCACCGGCACGGTAAAGCAGCAGCTGCGGATTGTGCCCGATCCGGCTATGTTGCAGATGACGGGATTTACCCCTTCCGATCTGGAAAATATATTGAATGCCAACAACATCGAGCTGGGCAGCATGATGGTGCGCGACGGGCATTATGAGTATAACATCAAATTCTCGTCGGTACTGCGTACGCCCGAAGATGTAGAAAATATTTACCTGAGTAATGCCGACCGGATCTGGCAGCTGAAGGATCTGGCTACGGTGCAGGTGGTGCCCGAACAGGAAACGGGCGCCTCTTTCTCGAACGGCAAACGGGCGGTAACGCTGGCGGTGATTAAACAGGCCGACGAAAATATGGGGGCGATGAAAAAGGCGCTGGCCGATGTAACCGAAGAGTTTGTGGCACTGTATCCGGATATTGATTTCCGCATCACCCGCAACCAGACGCAGCTGCTCGATTATACAATATCGAACCTGAAACAGAATCTGCTGATCGGGTTTGTACTGATTTTTCTGGTGGCAATCCTTTTCCTGGGCGATTTTAAGAGTCCGGCTATTATCGGACTCACTATCCTGGTGAGTCTGGTGATTTGTTTCCTCTTTTTCTACCTTTTTAATATGTCGCTGAATATCATCTCGATCTCCGGACTGATTCTGGCGCTGGGAATGATGATTGACAGTTCGATCATTGTAACCGAGAATATCGGGCAGTACCGCACGGCGGGCTGCACGCTCGAAGAGGCCTGTATTAAAGGTACAACCGAGGTGATTACGCCGATGCTGAGTTCTACCTTTACCACAATTGCGGTGTTTGCGCCGCTGGTGTTTGTGAGCGGCATTGCGGGAGCAATCTTTTTTGATCAGGCTTTTGCGGTTACGGTGGGGCTGCTGGTCTCCTATTTTACGGGAATCATGCTGCTGCCGGTACTGTATAAACTGATTTACAGCCTGCCCGACAGGCGCCATAAGGGCATACATAAGCATTTGCATAATCTGGCGGGGCAGCATTCGCTCGACCGGTTTTACGACCGGGGCGTCGATTTTATCTTCCGCCATAAAGTGATTACGCTGATCTGCATTGCGCTGACTCTGCCGCTTTGCGGTTTGTTGTTTTTTGTGATTCCGAAGAGCCGGATGCCCCAAATCGATCAGAATGAGCTGATCGCACACATCGAATGGAACCGGAATATTCACCTCGACGAGAACCGGCAACGCACGATGCAGCTGTTTGAAGCCATAGCCGGCAGTGCCGACGAATATGCGGCCTATATCGGGCAGCAGCAGTTTTTGCTGAATCGCGACCGCGAGCTGTCGGTTTCTGAGAGCGAGCTCTATTTTAAAACGGCCGATGTGAAACAGATTGCACCGCTGCAGCAGCAGGTAGCCGATTGGCTAAAGCAGCATTATCCGGAGGCTGTTGTTACATTTTCGCCGCCGGTTACGCTGTTTGAGAAGTTGTTTGTTACGGGCGAAGCCGATCTGGTGGCCGAGCTCTATCCGCGCGATAAAACGAAAGAGCCCGAATCGCATGCGATTTATGCACTCGAAAAACAGATTGCCGGCGCTATCGGATATGAGCCGGTGGGCGTGGCGTTTGATGATCAGCTGAATCTGGTGATCGACCGGCAGAAATTATTGCTGTATCGGGTGGATTACAGCGAGGTGTACAACCTGCTCAAAGCGGCCTTTAAGGAGAACGAGGTGGCTACGCTGCGATCGTATCAGCAGTATCTGCCCATACAGCTGGTGGGCAGCGACCAGACGATAAACGATATTTTGCAGCAGACGCTGGTAAAGGCGCAACCCGACGAAAACGGAGGTGTGGCAGAGATTCCGCTGCAGGCGCTGGTGCGCAGGGTATCGGGCGAGGATCTGAAAACTATTACGGCCGGCAGGAACGGCGAATATGTGCCTCTTTCGTTTTACGGCATCGACTCGGCCGACGGGGTGATGCAGGAGGTGCGCAAGCAGACTGCGGGCAGCTGGGAGGTGCTTTTTTCGGGCAGTTTCTTTTCGAATAAACAGATGCTGAACGAGCTGATCGTAATTCTGCTGATATCGATCCTGCTGATGTATTTTATTCTGGCGGCACAGTTCGAGAGTTTTATACAGCCGCTTATTGTGCTGATCGAAATTCCGATCGATATCGCCGCGGCGCTGCTGGTGCTCTGGCTGGCGGGGCAGACCATGAATCTGATGAGTGCAATCGGTATCGTGGTAACGTGCGGGATCATCATCAACGATTCAATCCTGAAACTGGATGTGATAAATGAGTTACGCAAAGCGGGAATGCCGCTGATTGAAGCGATACATGAGGCGGGGCGCAGGCGGTTGAGGCCGATTATTATGACTTCGCTCACCACGATTTTCGGCATGGTGCCGATGCTTTTTACCTTCGATATGGGGAGCGAATTGCAAAAACCGCTGTCGATAGCGATGATTGCCGGCATGCTGATCGGTACGCTGGTGAGTTTGTTTCTGGTGCCGCTGGTGTACTGGTGTATGTATCAGCATAAAGAAAAGAAAAGTGAGCCGATAAATGAATAAGTGGATAAAGATGGAAAAATACAGACAATTAATCGGAAGAAAATGGCTCTTGCTGTTAATGTGGTGTGGTTGCATTGGAGGAGCAGACGCACAGATCACGCTTTCGCTCGAAAAAACAATTACACTGGCGGCCGACAGTTCGCTGGATGCGTTCAGATATAAAAATATATACCTGGCCGATTACTGGCAGTTTCGTACCTATCAGGCAAACCGGTTGCCGAGTTTATCGCTCAATATGATGCCGGCGCAGTATAACCGGTATTTTACGCAGCGTTACGATTCGGAGCAGGATATTGATGTGTTCAGAAAACAACAGCAGTTTACGGCAAGCGCAGGGCTGCAGCTTGAGCAGAATTTTGATTTGCTGGGCGGTACTTTCTTTCTGGATACCGATTTGAGTTATATGCGCTATTTCGGCGATCAGACCTATAATCAGTTTTCGACAGTGCCGATACGGTTGGGATATTATCAGAATCTGATCGGCTACAATGCTTTTAGATGGGAGCGGAAGATCGAGCCGCTGAAGTATGAAAAGGCTAAAAAGGAGTTGATCTATAACATGGAGCAGATTTGCGGACAGGCTACGGCGCATTTCTTCGCGCTGGCTCTGGCGCAGGCGGAGTATGATCTGGCGGTGGAGAATATAACGTCTACCGATACATTGTATCAGACCGGACTGGAGCGGCAGAAAATTGCGGCAATCGGTCAGGCGGATTTGCTCACCCTGAAACTGGATGCGGTGAATGCGCGCAATACCTATAAGAATGCGGAGATGGCGCTGAAGCGGGCGATGTTTAGTCTGGCTTCGTATCTGAATTTTGATAAAACGACCGCCATACGGTTGCAGCTGCCCGGGCGGCCGCGTTTGATGCAGGTGGAAGCGGATCGGGCACTGGAACTGGCAAGGGCCAACAATCCCACTTATCTGGAGAACCGGCAGAATGTGCTTGAAGCCGAAAAAATGGTGGACAGAACGAAAAAGGAGTCGATGTTTAATGCTTCGGTGCGTGCCAGCGTGGGTTTTAATCAGGTGGCAGATAATCTGCAGAGTGCCTACAGTAATCTGCAGCAGCAGGAGCTGGTTTCGCTGACAATATCGGTGCCTATTCTGGATTGGGGCGTACGCAAAGGGCAGTATAATGTGGCTAAAAATAATCTGCTGGTGGCCGAAACGGCGGCGCGGCAGGAGGAGATTACCGTAGAAGAGGATGTGATTATGACGGTGGGCGATTTTAATCTGCAGCAGGATATGATAACAAGTGCCGAAGAGGCGCTCGAACTGGCTAACCGCGCTTATGCGGATACGAAGCAGCGGTTTATCATCGGTAAGGCGGATCTGAACAGTCTGACGCTTTCGCTGAACCGCCAGCATGAGGCACAACGCAATTATATCAATGCGCTGCGCGATTTCTGGCTGAGTTATTTCAGGTTGCGACAGCTTACGCTTTACGATTTTGATCTGGGTGTGTCGCTCTCGAGTAGTTTCGATTATTATTACGGGAATTAGCAGGCATGGGTAAATCGCCTAAAATATCGTCGTTTTCCATTATCGTGGTCTTTCTGTGCCTGGCACTGGCGGGGATTGCGGTGATTCCGTTGTTGCCGGTGAAACTGAATCCTTCGCGTACGTTGCCCCGACTGAGCATCTATTATACGCTGCCGCAGAATTCGGCGCGGGTGATCGAGATGTCGGTGACCTCTAAACTGGAGGCGATGCTGGCGCGTATTCGCGGGATAAAGGAGATCTCGTCGACTTCGGGTAACGGCTGGGGGCGTATTTTTCTGGAGCTCGACAGGCATACGGATGTGGATGTGGCGCGGTTTGAGGCCTCTGCGATTATCCGGCAGACCTGGCCGCAGTTGCCGCAGGGACTTTCATATCCGGTGATCGAAATGAGCCGGCCGGATAATGAGCAGCTGAAGCCTTTCATCAGTTATACACTGAACGCGGCGGCAACGCCGGTTTATATACAGCGGTATGCCGAGGAGCAGATTAAACCGCGGCTCAACAGCATTCCGGGAATCTATAAAATAACGATTCAGGGCGCTACACCGCTGGAGTGGCTGCTCGAATATGATAACCGGCAGCTGGCGGTTCACGGAATAACCACGAACGCGATCCAGCAGGCGATAGAGCAGTTTTACCGGAAGGAGTTTCTGGGTACGGCTTCGGTCGATGTGAACCGGAAGCGCGAATGGATCCGACTGGCTCTGCAGCCGGATGCGCCGGCCGACGGTTTTAATCCGGCGTTGATTGAGGTTACGAATAAGGAGGGTAAACTGATTCGCCTGGATCAGCTGCTTACGGTTACGCGGCGCGAAGAGATGCCCGACAGCTATTATCGCATCAACGGACTGAATTCGATCTATCTGACGATTCAGGCGGATGAATCGGCGAATCAGCTGAAACTGGCTAAAGCGGTGAAGGCGGAGATGGCGCAGGTGGAGAAGTGGCTGCCGCCGGG
>CAMTPG010000047.1 GCA_947074335.1 uncultured Parabacteroides sp. | reverse complement strand
ACTGAATAATCTTACTGAATAATCTTACTGAATAATCTTACTGAATAATCTTACTCAATATTCTTCCGGATTCGTTTCAGATACTCCTTCATGCCTTCCGAATCTTTATGCTGAATAAGCTCCTGCAAAATATTTAATTCATTCTGAATGCGCGAAATCTGGTTTGGCGTACGCGGATTAAATAAGATCTCCGTCAATAAATAATCATCTTCGGATAGGAGGCCGCGGGCAATTTTCATATGCCGTTTAAAGGTGGTACCCGGTGCATCCTGATGCTTCATAATCGCCGCAAATACCAGCGTAGAAGCAAACGGAATACCCAGTGAATAAGCCACCACTTTATCATGCTCTTCGAACGAATATTCGCAAATATTCAGGCGCAGACTGCTGTATAAATCTTTGAAGAAAATCTTTCCTAAATGATCACCTTCCGAAATGATGATGGTATTCTCTTTTTGCAGATTATCCAGACGCGCAAACGTAGGACCAAACATCGGGTGCGTGGATACAAACGGAAATCCGCACTGATCGTAAAATTCTTTCAGATGCGTTTTTACCGAAGCAATATCCGAAATGATGCAATAGGGCTGCAGGTAGGGCAGGATGCTGCGGAAAGCATCGACTGTGTAACTCAGCGTTACACAGTTTATAACCAGCTCGGGATTAAACTCGGCCACCTCTTCCGGTTTTTGCAGACGCAGAGCATTGTAAATAAACCGCAGGCGCTTGGGATCATTTTCCAATACAGCCACTTCGTGATCGAAGCTGAGCAAATCCGTAAAGAATGAGCCCATTTTTCCGGCACCTAAAATCAATATTTTCATATCTGTATGCTTTGCGGTAATTATTCGTTCATGATGATCATCTGCTGACGCACAGATTCTTCGTGAATCTCTTTCAAAATCTCTTTCACAAATTCGGCACTCAGCTCCATTTGTTCGCCCATGTTGGAGCGTTTTTCGAGAATCTCGCTGTAACGCGGCGATTGCAGAATCGGCATGTTATGCTCTTTCTTGTAAATACCGATCTCGCGGGAGATACGCATACGTTTAGCCAGCAGTTCGAGCATTTGCTCATCGATGGCATCGATCTGGCGGCGCAGTTCCGATAAGCTTTCGGTAGACTGGTTCGAATCGCGGATCACCAGCAGATTCAATACATAATCCAGCACATCGGGCGTAATCTGCTGCGAAGCATCGCTCCAGGCACAATCCGGGTTGCAGTGCGATTCAACAATCAGACCGTCGAAACTCAGGTCCATGGCCTGCTGACAAAGCGGAGCGATCAGCTCGCGTTTGCCGCCGATATGACTCGGATCACAGAAAATAGGCAGATTCGGTAAGCGGCGACGCAGCTCGATCGGAATATGCCAGAGCGGCAGGTTACGATACATCTTTTTATCGTAGGTGCTGAATCCGCGGTGGATAGCACCAAGACGATGAATGCCCGCTGCATACAGACGTTCGAAAGCACCAATCCAGAGCTCCAGATCGGGATTTACCGGATTTTTAATCAGCACCGGAATATCTACACCTTTCAAGGCATCGGCAATTTCCTGTACGGCAAAAGGATTCACGGTTGTACGTGCGCCGATCCAAAGCATATCGATGCCGGCTTTCAATGCCTCAAACACATGATCTTTGGTGGCAACTTCGGTAGCCACATACATGCCCGTTTCCTGTTTTACCCGTTTCAACCATTGCAAACCTTCGGCGCCCACACCTTCGAAACCGCCCGGTTTGGTACGCGGTTTCCAGATTCCCGAACGAAATATTTTTACGCCGCGTGCAGCCAGGTCGCGTGCAGTCTCCATGACTTGTTCTTCAGTTTCAGCACTGCAGGGACCGGCAATTACGATCGGACGTTGCGGGTCGATGCCGGGTAAGATGATTGATTCTAAATTCATTTCCATGATCTATCTGTTATTTTATTATTTGCTTAATACGGTTTAATGCCTCTTTCAATGTTTCCTGTTTGCAGCAAAGCGAAATACGGATGTATCGTTCGCCGCCTTTGCCGAAAATAAATCCCGGCGTAATAAATACATTTGCATCATATAATACCTGATCGGCAATGGCCTCACTGCCTGCTGCCTCTGCCGGGATCTTTCCCCACAAAAACATGCCTGTCTGGTTTTCATCATATACACAGCCCAGTGCATGCATAATCTGTCCGGCCAGGTCGCGCCGGCTCTGATACACCTTGTTCATCGCATCATACCACGCTTTAGGCGCCTCGAGCGCTTTGACCGCCGCATATTGCATCGGTTTGAACTGACCGGAGTCGATATTGCTTTTCACCTTCAGTACCCACTGAACAAAAACCGGATTCGAAGCCAGCATCGCCATACGCCAGCCCGGCATATTGTGCGATTTACTCATCGAATTGAGTTCGATACAAATCGATTTCGCACCCGGAACACTCAGAATACTGCGCGGCTCTTTGTTCAGAATGAAGCTGTACGGATTATCATTACAAATTACAATATTATGTTTCAGACCGAAAGCCACCAGCTTTTCGAACAGCTCCTGTGAGGCATTGGCGCCTGTAGGCATATTGGGATAATTCACCCACATCAGTTTAACACCCGAAAGATCAAGCTGTTCGAGCGCTTCGAAATCGGGCTGCCAGTTCAGCTCCTCTTTCAGGGCATAAGGAATGAGGCGTGCTTCGGCCAGTTTAGATACCGAACTGTAAGTGGGATAACCCGGATCGGGCACCAAAACACCGTCGCCCGGATTCAGAAAAGCCAGCGAGATATGCAAAATACCCTCTTTCGAGCCGATCAGCGGCTGAATTTCGGTTTTCGGATCCAGCGTCACATCATACCAGGTTTTATACCAGGTGGCGAAAGCCTCGCGCAGCTCCGAAATACCCACATAAGGCTGATAACCGTGCTCGTTTTCGTGGCGGGCATGCTCGCAAAGTGTTTCGATGGTGTCGGCCGATGGCGGCAGGTCCGGACTTCCCACGCCCAGATTAATCACATTTTTGCCGGCAGCATTCATTTCGGCCACCTCTTTCAGTTTTTTGGAGAAATAATACTCCTGTACCTGATTTACCCGGTTTGCGGGAGTGATATTACACACTTTGTTTTCCTTCTGCATATTCGCCTAATATTTTTAAGTCTTTAGTGAGAGGTCGTATTGCATCCAGCGCCTGTTTGTAGCGCAGGTAATCCGTAAAGGTCAGATTGATATAAAAAAGATATTCCCATTCGCGGCCGATAATCGGGAGCGATTGAATCTTGGAGAGATTCAGGTCGTAAAACGAAAGAACCGACAACACCTTCGAAAGGCTGCCCGATGTATGCGGCAGGGCAAAAACCACCGAAGCCTTGTTTTTATCGACATGCTTCAGCATCTCGTCGGCCACCCAGCGATCGGCAATGGCCAGAAAACGGGTGAAGTTGCGTTTGTTTGTTTCAATACCTTCGGCCAGCACCTCCATGTTGTAAATTTCGGCAGCCCGTTTGCCGCAGATGGCCGCATGCCCTTTCAGCTGCTTTTCGGCGATGTGGCGGGCGCTCATCGCAGTATCTTCTTTTTCCACCACTTTGGCATTGGGCAGTGTATCCAGAAATTCGGTACATTGCATCAGGGCAATCGGGTGCGAGTTTACTTCGGTAATATCGTGAATCGTTGTGCCCGGCAAAGCTACCAGCGAGTGCGAGATGCGCAGTTTATATTCGCCGATGATGCTCAGTCCGCTTTCGCGAATCAGCTCATGATTTTGCAACAGACTGCCCGCAATGGTATTTTCGATCGCCATCATGCCCAGCACCGACGGATCTTTTTTGATCGTAGCCACTACATCCCGAAAGGTATTGCAGTCGATAATCTCAATCTCTTCCTCCTCGAAATAATTTCGGGCCGCCACATCATGATATGAGCCTGCTATACCCTGGATTGCAACTTTCTTTTTCATCTTCTTCCTGTTTTTGCCCGTTTTGCAGACGGGATGAAATAAAAAAAGTCCCACCGTAACCGGCAGGACTTTATATATTATTGAATTATCTTCATGTTTCAATGCTTTACATACAAACCCCTGCCTTCACTTTGCTAAAGTAAAAGTAATAAAAGTAATATGTAAAGCTAAATCGATTCATTTTATCTTTTCGTTTCTGAATACGCGACAAAAGTAACTCTTTTTTCAAAACTACCAACAAAAAGTAATAATTTTTTTAATCCGGAGCTCGAAAAAATTAAACCAGTTTAAATCCGCCCTGCAGCGTGCGCATCTCTTTGGGCACACAGTTGCGTATGGATTCGATGAGGATTCCGGCGATCGACTGGCGTATAAAATCTTTGCGCGTAATCCAGACAATTTCGCGGGCCGGTTTCGGAATGGCAAACGGACGAATCAGCTCTTTCTGCTCCGCACTGAGTTGATGCATGGCCAGTTCGGGAATAAAAGTGATGCCGTTACCGCTCTCAACCATGCGCATAAAAGTTTCGAGGCTGCCCAGTTTGTAAGCCGCCTGATGTATTTTAACCTTCTCCATCTGGCAGAAACGCACCAGCTGATCGCGGAAACAATGCCCTTCGTCGAGCAGCCACAGCCTGTCGTCGCTGATATCGGCAGTGCGTATCAGCTCCTTTTTAAATACCGATTCGTTGCGTGCCACATAGCCGTAAAACTGTTCGTAGAAAAGTGTGTCGCCCTGCAGCTGCGGCTCGGTAGGCTGATTGGCGATAATCGCCGCATCGATCTCTCCTTTAATTAAAGCCGCCAGTGTGGGCGATGTTTTCATTTCGAGAATACGCAGATCCAGCTCCGGATAAGCCGAAGTAACCTGCTGCAAAAAGCGCGGCAGCAGATAGGGCGCGATGGTGGGCAAAACCGCCAGTTTGAAAACACCGCTTACCGATTGTTCCTCCTCGTTTACAATATCCTTAATCATCGAAGCCTGTTGCAGCACGATACGCGCCTGATCAATCACCTTGCGGCCTGCCGCGGTGGGAATTACCGGCTGCACATTGCGATCGAACAGTTTTACACCCAGTTCCTCTTCGAGTTTCTGAATCATCATACTTAATGTGGGCTGGGTAACGCGGCACTGTTCGGCGGCCTTGCCGAAATGGCGGTGTTTATCTACGGCCAGAATATATTCGAGTTGCTGTATATTCATCTGTTTGGTGTATTAGCTGTTTTTGTATATTACAAATATAGAAAATATACGCTCTTCCGCTGTACTGCGGGTTGCTATTTCTATATCTGTTTATGCAAAAATAATCCAAAACAGGCGGTAATGTACCTGTTGATAATAAGTTAATGTACTGCAGATTTTCCGGCAGGCTGGACTATTTTTTGAGTGGATTGTACTATAATGACAGATTAATTGTGTTGTTTTCTGTTTCTTTGTCTTTTGAAAACATGCCCGTGTGCTGATGTTTGGATGCCGAAGCACTATCTGTTTCACCGGCATCCGCTCAAAACTTGTTGTACAACAAAAGAGCAACTCATTGTACAACATAACAGCAACACATTGTACAATGAAAGGGCAACTTGTTGTACAATGAGTTTTTACCGCATTGCGATGCAATCTGTAGTACACCGGCATGCAACTTACAGCACATGGCTATCAATCAAAAAGATACTATACATGAAGAACATGATGACACATGGCAGACATCTTATGCTGCTTTCTTTGCTCGGTTTAGCTTTTGCAGGTTGTTCGCAATCGGGCGTGAAACAACCGGCCGAAAAGGCTATTTATCAGCCCGAAGAGTTTAAAGGCGAAGACTGGACAACCGACTCCAACCGCTACTCGTTTAACCGGATGGCAAACACTGAAAATATGGCCATTTTATGGGAGCAGGGTTTTGGCGATAATCTTTCCGATCCGCCACAGCTGGAAGGACAGTCCATGCAGGTTGATCTGGAAAATCTGCAAAATCAGCTGGAATACTTTTACCGCTTCTATCGCGATACGCTGCAATTTGTGAAGCCCGGCTCGCTGAGCGAAAAATACCGGATGATGGTAATGGTTAATTATTCGCTGGAAGGCACCGCTTACGGCGGCACCTACGATGATACAATCGGAGCGCTCTGGGTTACGCCGAACCGGTTGCAGGATAAAAAACTGAATACGGTGGCACATGAGCTGGGACACAGTTTTCAGGCACAGATATCGGCCGATAAAACGGGCGAATGCTGGAACGGAAATCCCATTTTCGAGATGTGTTCGCAGTGGATGTTGTGGCAGGTAAACCCACAGTGGGTGGCCGATGAAAATTATCACTGGCAGGCATTCAAAGAGAATACACATAAATCATTTCTGAGTCTTGAGAATATGTACCGATCGCCCTATGTGCTCGAATATTGGAGCGAAAATCTGGGCAAACCCTATATCGGCGAGCTTTTCCGGCAGGGCAAAGGCGGCGAAGATCCGGTGCTTACGCATCAGCGGTTGCAGGGCATGAATCAGGAGCAGTTTAATGATGATATCTTTCGGGCCTATTGTCAACTGGTCAATTTTGATTACCCGCGTGTTTATGCCGAGATGCGTCCGTGGGCCAATTCGTTTGCACCCTTCAGTGCTTCGTTGCAGGCAAACGGCAACGGCTGGTATCAGGTGGCACCCGATAAATGTCCCGAAAATTACGGCGTAAATATCATCGCACTCGCTGTGCCCGAAACCGGGGCAACGGTTCAGGCCGCACTGAAAGGGGTGAAGGATGCCCGAAAATACAACACGGATCCTTCCAAAGCCGGCTGGCGCTGGGGATTTGTGGGCGTAACAGCCGACGGCCGCTCACTGTACAGCGAAGCCGGAAGCAAAGCCGACGTCACGATCGATTTTACCGTACCTGCCGCCGAACCGCTGGCCGCTTTGTGGCTGGTTGTGATGGGCGCACCGCGCGAACACGAACAGCTTAATTACGAAATGCCGGCTATGCAATGGCCGTATCAGTTGCAGGTTACGGGCACATCGGTTTTGTAATTGCAGCCGTTGCTTGTATTTATAATATAACCTGATTTTTGCATACTATCTGTTAATTATATCCGGAACAGGCCTGCCACTTCTCCTGACAGCGGCGGCCTGTTTTTTTCTTTAGCAAATAAAAGGCAGGATGTGTAGTTTTGTTAAAATTGCTTTTTGCTGAAAATCAGACTGCTTTTTCTTTCAATTTCTTCGGTTTTTGTAACTAATTCTTAAAATTCAAATGTTAATTCTAAAAACAAATAGAAAATTGATTGCAGAATTAAAAAGAAAAGGGTAAATTTGCGCGGTTAAATACTAATTGCAGTTACAAAAATGATCGATAAGATTAACGCTTTACTTCAGGAGGTTGGCAATCTGAGAGCATCTAATGCTGAAGAAATAGAAACTCTACGTATTAAATATCTAAGCAAAAAAGGAGAAATCTCTTCCCTGATGAATGATTTCCGTACGGTTGCTGCAGATCAGAAACGTGAAGTGGGTCAACACCTCAATAAACTGAAGGAGGCTGCACAAGATAAAATCAATGAACTGAAAGCCGGATTCGAGCAGGCTAATACGGCAGATGCCGATATCGACCTGACACGTACCGCTTATCCCATTGAATTAGGAACCAGACATCCGCTTTCTATTGTAAAGAAAGAAATCTGTGATATTTTCGGCCGCTTAGGCTTTAGTATTGCTGAAGGTCCTGAAATTGAAGACGACTGGCATGTATTCTCTTCGCTGAATTTTGCGGAAGATCATCCGGCACGCGACATGCAGGATACATTCTTTATTCAACACAACCCGGATGTATTGTTACGTACACACACTTCGTCGGTTCAGACGCGCGTGATGGAAAAGCAGGAGCCGCCTATCCGCATTATTTGTCCCGGACGTGTTTATCGTAACGAAGCTATTTCGTATCGTGCACACTGTTTCTTCCATCAGGTTGAAGCCTTGTATATCGATAAAAATGTTTCTTTTGCCGATTTGAAGCAGGCGTTGCTTTTCTTTGCAAAAGAGATGTTCAGTGCGGATACAAAAATCCGTCTGCGTCCGTCGTATTTTCCGTTTACCGAACCTTCTGCCGAGATGGATATCTCTTGCAATATTTGCGGCGGTAAAGGCTGCCCGTTCTGTAAAGGAACTGGCTGGGTGGAAATTCTGGGATGCGGTATGGTTGATCCGAATGTCCTCGAAAACTGTGGTATCGACAGCAAAGTATACTCCGGTTTTGCTCTAGGCATGGGTATTGAACGAATTACAAACCTGAAATATCAAGTAAAAGACTTGCGCATGTTTTCAGAGAACGATATTCGATTCCTGAAACAGTTCAAGTCAGCCAATTAGTAGTTGAAAACCTAAATCATTACCATCCCCGGGTCTTTAACCAACCCGGGGAAACACACTTTTTAAATATTTGCAGGAATGATCAAGGTTATACTACTAATCACAGGAGGAGCAATCGGAACTGTATGCCGCTACGGATTATCCGTCAGCGTACAGCGCACGGTGCTTAACTCCTTTCCTTTGGGAATTCTTTCCGTCAATGTAACAGGCTCTTTTCTGATTGGTTTATGCTGGAGCATAGCCGAAGCCTGTAATATGTCTTTAAATGCCCGCCTGTTTCTTTTCACCGGTATCTTCGGCGGTTTTACCACTTTTTCTTCTTTTGCACTGGATACTTTCGCGCTGTTAAAAATGGGCGATTATAAAATGGCGGTATTAAATATACTGGCTAATAATGTGCTCGGGCTGCTGGCTGTTGCTATGGGCTGGTTTTTGGGTAAAAATTTAATGACACTCATCAAATAATATGCGCAAAGAGGAGCGATATAAAGGAATAATCGGCTGGTTCTCCGAAAATGTGCCGGTAGCCGAAACCGAGCTGCATTACGATAATCCGTATCAGCTGCTGATTGCTGTCATTCTTTCCGCGCAATGCACCGATAAACGGGTGAATCAGATTACACCGGCTTTGTTTGCCGATTTTCCCGAACCCGAAACGCTGGCGGCTTCTTCGCCTGAGGTGGTTTTCGAATACATCAAAAGTGTTTCTTATCCTAACAATAAATCGAAACATCTGGTCGGCATGGCCAAAATGCTGGTCAACGATTTTAACGGCGATATTCCCGATACGGTGGAACAGCTGCAAAAATTGCCGGGTGTGGGGCGTAAAACGGCCAATGTAATTGTCTCGGTTGTGTTTAATAAACCGGCCATGGCTGTGGATACGCATGTGTTCAGGGTGGCAAACCGTCTGGGGCTCACAATAAACAGTGCTTCGCCGCTGGCAACCGAAAAGGAGCTTGTTAAACATATCCCGAAAGAGAAACTGGCCATTGCGCATCACTGGCTGATTTTGCATGGTCGCTATGTCTGCATTGCCCGCAAGCCCAAATGCGAAACCTGCGATTTAAAGCCGTGGTGTAAACAGTTCAATTCAAAGCCGGTAAAGGAATGAACAGGGTTTATATCGGGCGAATTATCAATGGCATTCTACTATTGGCTGCTCTTTCGGTGGTAGTCTGGTTTATCTGGCAAATGAACAGTAAACGTACAAAAGCCTCCAAAGAATTGTATCAGCTGGTTGCTGCCGATCCGGAGCTGCTGCTTCAGATCAACCGGCCCGAACTTCTCCGTTCGCTCATGCTTGCACAACCTGCCATACACGAATTGTTTCAGCAGGAATTGCCGCCGCTTTTTATGGAACTTGTAACCGGCTATCCGCTCAGATCGGCTGTTTTATTTTCTTTTCATCAGCAGGGTGTTGTTTGCTATACCAAAATATCGCCCGATCAGTTTAAGCAAATCCAGTCTTTTCTGGTACAGAAAACAACGGCCTGGCATGCCATTACCGAAAATAAACCGGATGCAATGCCGATTCATTATTATCCGGCAGACGGCAATCAGTTTTTAGGCTTATATTATCATGAAGATATTTTAGTGGCCAGTTACAGCCGGCGATTGCTGGAATCGGCTGCTCTTTCGCAGCAAACCAATCAGAAGAATCTGACTTATCAGGCAGAGCAGGCTTTGCTGGCTGTAAATCAGAAAGCCCCGCTGATTGTACTGTTTCAGGCGGATTTACTGGATTTATCGGTTCCTTTTGTATTGGGAGGAAACCGGGAATCGGGGAATCGCTGGCTTTCGGCGGATCTTTTTACACACGACAACCGGATCTGTTATTTTGGCACACTGCCTTTTTATCCCGAAATGGAAACCCTTTATCAGCCGTTGAATGACAGTTTGAAGCTAAAGCTGGAAACCAGCTTTCCGATGCTGGAGCTGAATTGCCAGATCCAGACAGATGCCGGCAAAGTGTATTACAGCGGCTGTTACAACTGAATCTCCAAACCGTCGTAGGAGAGATGCACATGTGGCGGCAGCTCTTTTTCTACTTCCCGGTATAATCCGATGCGGTGACTCATATGAATGAGGTAGGCTGTTTTAGGTGCGATCTTTTCGATATAACCCAACGATTCTTCCAGCGACAGATGCGTAGGATGTGCGCCTTTTCGTAAAGCGGTAATCACCAGTGCATCCAGATCTTTAAGCTTCTCGAATTCGGATTCCGGCAAATCTTTTACATCAGTCAGATAAGCCATATTGCCGATACGAAATCCCAGAATGGGCAATTGGCCGTGGAATACGCGAATCGGAATGATCTCTGTGCCGGCTGCTTTAAAGGGTTTTTCATCTACAATGTGCAGACTCAGTTTCGGTACGCCGGGATATTTGAATTCGCGAAAAGCATACGGCATGCGGGTAATTATGGCATTCACCACATTGCTTTCGGTATAAATATCCATGTCTTTGATCTTACAAAACGGGCGCAGATCATCCAGTCCGCCCACATGATCATAATGTTCGTGCGAAATGAGCACGGCATCGAGATGATAAATCTGATTCTTAATCATCTGCCACCTGAAATCGGGTCCGCAATCCAACAGGATGCGTTGGCCTTCGGTTTCTATCAATAGCGAAGTACGCATGCGCCAGTCTCGTTTATCCGTACTGGTACAAACAGCACACTGACATCCGATTTCCGGAACTCCGGTCGAAGTTCCGGTGCCTAAAAAGGTGATTTTCATTACTGGATATATTTTACTTCAGGGATAAGCAAAACGCCGAACTGCTCTTTTACGGCAGTATGGATATCATCGGCCACATCGCCGATTGCATGTCCGTCGGCTTCACCCAGATTGATTAAAACCAGCGCCTGTTTGTCGTGTACTTTAACTTTTCCGATCGTTTTTCCTTTGAAACCGCATTGTTCGATCAACCAGCCTGCGGCCAGTTTCTTTTTACCATCTTCGGTATCATAGGCCGGAATATCCGGATATTGCTGTTTTAATAAAGCATATTGTTCAGGCTCTACGGTCGGGTTCATAAAGAAACTGCCGGCATTTCCCCATTCGGCAGGATCCGGTAATTTCTCTTTTCTGATTTGAATAACGGCATCTCTGATTTCCTGTAAAGAGATATCCTGTTGTCCTTCAAATCGCTTTTTAAGTTCGCCGTAATGCAGAGTATATACCGGTTTCTTTGTTAATTTAATAGTTACATAGGTAACGATATACGGATCTTTATACGGATCGTCTATTTCGGATTTAAACCGGCTGGAGCGGTAACCATATAAACATTCCTCTTTCGTAAAACTGCTTTTTTCGAAGGATAACTGATTGTAAGCCTCCACGGTATCAATCACATCTTTCAGCTCAACGCCGTAAGCGCCGATATTTTGTACGGCAGCTGCGCCGGTTTCGCCCGGAATATAGGAGAGATTTTCAATGCCGCCCCAATTGTTGGATACCGCATAAGCTGCCACATCATCCCATAATTCGCCGGCTCCGATTCGCAGATAAACGGCATCGTCGGTTTCTTTGGTTATTTCCATGCCTTTAATCAGTGAATGAAAAACGATGCCGTCAAAATTATTTATAAATAAAAGATTACTTCCGCATCCGATTGGAAGTGTGCGGCATTCCTGAAAATATTCGTCATGCAGAATGCGTTCCAGTTCTTCTTCCGAATCATATTCCATAAACCAGCGTGTTTTTACAGGTAAATGGAAGGTGTTATAATTGAGTAGTGAAAAATTCTCTTCTATTTTCATCTTTTTTTGATTTTATAATTATGCAAATGTAGTGATAAATCCGGAATGATAAACGGCTTTCTTTTTAATAGATGACTTTGATAAATAATTTTCCTTAACATTTTTTATGTTTGTATAAATAACAAACGGTTTTAAGGCTTGTTCACTAA
>CAMTPG010000046.1 GCA_947074335.1 uncultured Parabacteroides sp. | reverse complement strand
GCGGACATATCCATAATTTTCAGCATATCAAGCCTGAAAATAGTACGACCGAATATCTGGTAAACAGCTCAGCCTCGAAATCGCGTAAAGTAAAAGCCATTGAGGGAACACAATTTTGCAGTCCGGATGCAGGATTTACCATTGTTTCCGTGAATGATGATATGCTTGGATTTGCGCTGATTAACGGAGAAGGCAAAATGATTTATCAGTTCGACAAACAAAAATAGTTTAATCAGATATTTCATCATATCCAAAACCAAAACGGAAGTCAGATTTTCATGTCATTTTTATGCTGACTTTTCACCAAGGCGGACAAGCGAGTCCGCCTTTTTTATGCATCCCGATGATGACGTTTCCGTTCCCGGTCAGAACGACATGCGCATAGAAAAACGAACGCCGCGCGTCTGGATATTGGGATGATCTTTGTAATTGAGACGCCATACATAATCGAGACGGAGAAATTTGAATATGTTTTCGATGCCTACAGCCATTTCCATATAGGGATGTTTATCGAAAGCATACGATCCGTAAGGGAAGAGATATAAACCTTCGTGACTGTAATACGGGTTGTTTTTATCACTTAAATGTCCCCACATACCGCGAAATGCAACGAGTTCGCGCCATTTTAATTTCTTGATTATCGGAATGCGATTCAGCAGATTTCCATTCATATAATAGGTAAGATCCCACATAGCATATTCGTCACTCAGAAACTCCATGGCATTCATGTTTGTAAATGTTTCCGGCTGAATGGTATACGAAAGGTTCGCATTGGGCAGAATTAATAAAGGATATGGAACCTGATTCCAGACCTTTCCGGCTTTGGTGATCAGATCGACATAACCGAAGGCTGAAAACCAAAATCGTTTTTGTACGCCGATATCGGTACGGTTATAGGTATAGGTGGAGCCGAGCACATTCCTGAACGACATGGTATGACTAAAATTTAAAATCAGTGCATCGAAGGTAATCGGATAACGCAGGTTGCGAGACTGGTAAAATTTCTCATTGCGGGCAATGCGTAATTTCAGCTCCAGTTCGGTTTGCTGATACGATTTTGTGGGAATTATATTGCCATTAGGTCCGATTTTATCGAATACAGCATATTCGGTAGCATATTCTTTACGATTTCTTACCACAGCACCAAAAGCAATGCCGCTATATCGCTCCTGATAATAAGTAAGTTCCGCTTTTCGTAAATAAGTAGCACGTGTATCTTTCTGACGTTTCCAGGCCAAAAACATATTATCCTTGCTGGCATACATATATTGCTGTCCGAGCTGATTAATATCATACATGTATTCGAAACGGACGGAGTTAAGCGGAAATTCTTTGCGGTATTTTTTACGTTCATTGAATGAATATTCCACTAAACCATCGTATTTAAATTTGCCGTCTTTTGTTCCATATGCCACATAGCCATCGAAATAAAGATGTTTACTGAAAGCCGTGGTTGTAGTTCCACCCATACGAAAACGTGCACCTTCGATGGCATTTCCACTCACAAACGTATTGGCCGGACCAAATTCCCATTTACTTTTCAGCGGATCCAGACTGGTTGGCACATAACCTGAAACCAAAACCGAGACAACCTTTTCGGTGGCATAAAATATTGGGATGGATCTGAATTTGGCCATCAGCTGTTCTACTGTGGGACGTTGTTTTTTTACAAACATATCCGGTCTGTGTTCATCCCAAAATTCAGCTGATTGCCGATAAGCCTCTTCATTCATAATTACAGGCGCGCTCTCTTTAAATACATATTCATCCTCAGGAGCAGGCGGCTCAAACGAATGATTGGTATAAATATTTGTGCGGCGTGCATACATGCCTTTAGCCTTTTCACTTAATTTGAAATCGACGGTAATATCATCTTTTGTAATCAGACGCGTACTATCGTCTGTCTGCTCAAAAGTCTGATCAATCGTCATATTCGATACAAAATTCAAATTAATATCTTTAGGTACATTCAGAATAGCACGATTCACAAAAAAAGTAGAATCGAGTGTTACATATAAATGTCCGGTAAAACCAAAAGTTTCCGAATTAAAGGGCACAAATCCCAAATCCACCACTTTCTTACCATTCATATCGAGTGTATCAAGCAAATAATATTTGTAATAATTAGGACCAATGGTAGAAAGAGGACTTACAAAACGCTGCAAAAAAAGCGGAATATTATTCTGAAAAATATCTACCTCTTTAAATACTTCGCCCAAAATCTGTTGAATACCGTCGCGCGAAAATATCTCATCTACTCCCGATGATTTATCACCTTTTACCAATCGTTTTTCAGATTTCGGATTATTGCGATAGAAAACAGTTTGTATACGTTCTTTTTCGGAAATAGGCAAAATGGTACGTCCCAGATCCAGCGTATCGATAAAATCGTTTACAAAATCAAATTTACCCTCTTTTTTACCTTCTTTGCGTTCTTTGGGTTTATAATCATCGAGCGCAAAAACCATTTTTTCGTATTGATCGTATTGATAAAAATCATGGTTGCGCGGACTGTTTTTCTGTCGCGAATCGATCATGTTTTTTACAAATTCAACTGCAGGATTATTTTTCTTCGAATAATGCTCTTTACCCGGTTTAATTACTACTTCATTTAATGCAATGCCGTTAGGTGCAAGTTGAATTTTCAGATTATTTATTTTGCCCGGCGAAATCGTAATCGATTTTGTATCATATCCCAGATAGGAAGCTTCGAGTGTTGTAGCCGGTGTTGTAGCCGTAAAATTAAACTTTCCGTCACCATCAGAAGCTGTTCCGATTGTCGTACCTTTAAAGATCAGCGACACATCCGGCAATAATTCACCGGTGATCGAGTCAGTTACTATTCCTTTGATTATAGTTTGCTGTCCGTTTGCCGAACCGGCCAGAAAGATCAGGCCGGTTAACAAAAAAACAATTCGTTTCAACATTTGATTATTTTTCAATTCTTTAATTTTCTCTGATTCAAAAAACGTTGCAAAGATAGAATTAATATGTTAACGTTTTTTGTTCCAAAATGCGAACTTTATATTCCGTTTAACAACCGATTTGCTAAAAAATAACATTTATCAAAATGATACAGGTATTGAAATCATACAGGATAATTTATTATTCTCTCTCATACTGTGTGATTTATTCACGAAATAATCTATTCTTACTGCATAGTTATAATTTTTTTAAGAAATGAACAAATACTAAGCCTTAAAAACAGACAAATCTGAATAATGGAATATTAATACAAAAACCTGTAAAAGAGAAAAAAGTTCATGGTGAATAAAATTTTATCAATTCTCTTAAATTTAACATTTTGATGTTGTTTTGTCCGGTGCTTCTCCTTACCTTTGTTTGACTGATTTTAAACAAACATTATATAAGTTATTAAATAATTCTATTATGGCAGAAAAAAAAAGGATGCAGATAAGCTATCCTTCTTCCCGTAAAATATATGTGCCCGGACAGATTCATAAAATCACTGTGGGTATGCGTGAAATTAAATTAACCGATACCGTAACGGAAGATGAAAACGGCGAACTGGTGCATCGAAAAAATAATCCGGTGATTGTTTATGATACCAGCGGTCCTTTTTCGGATACTAAAATGCAAATCAATCCGAATCAGGGCATTCCACGTATCCGCGAATCATGGTACGACGGACGTAAGGATATGATTCGTCTGAACGAATTAACATCCGAATATGGCCGGCAACGATTGCACGATCCAGCGTTAGAAGCAATCCGTTTTCCGATAAAACATTTGCCCTATAAAGCTAAATCGGGTAAAAATATTACCCAGATGTATTATGCCAAACGTCGTATCATTACACCTGAAATGGAATATGTGGCAATTCGCGAGAATCAGCAGATTGAGGCTTTAGGACTTAAATCCTATATTACACCCGAATTTGTACGTAAAGAGATAGCTGCCGGTCGTGCCATTATTCCGGCTAATATTAACCATCCGGAAGCAGAACCGATGATTATCGGATCGAAATTTCTGGTGAAAATTAATACAAATATCGGTAATTCGGCTCTTTCATCCGGCATTCACGAAGAGATCGAAAAAGCGGTCTGGAGCTGCAAATGGGGTGGCGATACACTGATGGATCTTTCTACCGGTAATAATATTCATGAAACGCGCGAATGGATTATTCGAAACTGTCCCGTTCCGATGGGAACCGTGCCTATATATCAGGCACTCGAAAAAGTGAATGGCGATGTGGCTTCGCTTAGCTGGGAGATTTACCGCGATACTTTAATTGAACAGGCGGAGCAAGGTGTTGATTATTTTACCATTCATGCAGGTTTGCTAAGCAATCATGTGGAACTAACCCGAACACGACTTACCGGAATTGTTTCGCGCGGCGGTTCGATTATGGCACAATGGATGCAAATTCATAATCAGGAAAATTTCCTGTATATACATTTTGATGAAATCTGTGAAATATTGAAACAATATGATATTGCAGTTTCAATTGGTGACGGTTTACGACCGGGTTCCATTTATGATGCAAATGATGCAGCCCAATTTGCCGAATTACATACATTGGGCGAACTTACCAAAAAAGCATGGGATCATTATGTACAGGTGATTATTGAAGGTCCGGGGCATGTTCCGATGAATAAAATTCAACAAAATATGAAAGAACAGCAATATGCATGCCATCATGCTCCTTTCTATACACTGGGCCCGCTTACAACAGATATTGCTCCCGGTTATGATCATATAACTTCGGCGATTGGTGCTGCGCAAATTGCATGGTACGGAACCGCAATGATTTGTTATGTTACTCCTAAAGAGCATTTGGGTTTACCTAATAAAGAGGATGTACGTGCCGGTGTTATTGCCTATAAAATTGCAGCTCATGCAGCTGATCTGGCAAAAAGTCATCCGGGTGCCCAGGTACGTGACAATGCTCTTTCAAAAGCCCGTTTTGATTTCCGTTGGAAAGATCAGTTTAATTTATCGCTTGATCCAGAACGTGCACAGGAATATTATAAAGCAAGTAAACCAGATGAAGGTGAATTCTGCACTATGTGCGGTCCGAATTTCTGTGCAATGCGTCTAAGTAAAGAATTATATAAAAACGGGAAAAATAAAAAAACGAAATGCGATTGATTCAAAATAAAAACGAAAATAAAAACGAAACCCCTGCACACGTGCAGGGGTCAAATTAATCATATGAATGGTCTTGGTTAAAACGAATGTTCTTTTCCTAAAAGCTGCTCCATTCGGAAATAATCAATTAAATTATCAATAACTTCCCGGATTTGATCAGCCAGTTCTGGTGATAAATCACTGATGGTAGTGTCAAAACGATTTTCCATCCTTTTGAAAATATCTCCCGGAAATAATGCCCATTCCGTTTCACGCGGGATATGCGGATAAAAAGCAATTTCTACGGCATCCGTATGCATAACAACTTTCCCGAAAAAGGTCTTTTTATCTTTAAATTCCGCCCAAATTTCATAATGATGCTCTTCGTCGATTGTTGCCGTCAGTGGCGGCACAACAGCCCGAAAATCATTTCGGATCACTTTAAATATCTCTTTCAATTTTTCCATATCACACCTGTTTATGGTTTAACCCAGTTTTTTTCATTAAAATAATTCAGCATAGCATTAAATGCTTCCTGTATATCCTGACGTAAATCATGTACATGTGCATCACGAATTTCCAAACGACGATGTTCATTCATCATTTTTCGCAAACGTTCAGAAACAAGTTCATGCATATCTTTATCGGAAATTTCAGTATTAAAACCTACTGTAATTACATCACGATGGGCTACAACATAACCAAAAACATGTTGTTTGCCATCTGTTTCGGCAGCAGCTTCATAATGAGTAGGTGTATCTGCAACAGCTACACAGGGAGGAACAGCACTTTTAATATACTGTTTTACAATCGCGAATGATTGCGGAACTTCAGGATTATTTTTGTGTGTCATATATATATGAATTTAATTGGCTCATTGTCTGAATGTGAATATAAAACAGTCTACTGCACGCTTTGTTTACCTTTTTGACTTTAAAATTGAATTTGAATACTCTTTTTCAGTGCTGATTTTTTGAGATTATTATTATTTGGAATAAATATCAGCACTTCATCGGCAGATAATCGATAACTGCTGTTAAATCTCGGATTTTTTATATAAATTTGCGCAGAACCTCGCTATATAATTAAAGAGGTTAATGAATTCATTGCATATCAAAATTTAATTGGTAATGAAAAAAGACAAAATCATTTTCGACATCATTGAAAAAGAGCATCAGCGCCAGCTAAAAGGAATTGAACTGATTGCTTCGGAAAACTTTGTGAGTGACCAGGTTATGGCTGCTATGGGAAGCTGCCTCACCAATAAGTATGCCGAGGGATATCCCGGCAAACGTTATTATGGTGGGTGCGAAGTGGTTGATCAAAGTGAAACTATTGCGATTGAGCGTGTTAAACAGCTTTTCAATGCTGAATGGGCAAATGTACAGCCGCACTCAGGAGCACAGGCTAATGCTGCCGTTTTTCTGGCAGTACTGAATGCCGGTGATAAATTTTTAGGATTAAATCTGGCGCATGGGGGACACCTGTCGCACGGTTCGGCCGTAAACAGCTCGGGTATTCTTTATCATGCTACCGAATATAATGTGAAAGAAGAAACAGGTCGTGTGGATTATGATCAGATGGAAGAAGTAGCATTACTTGAACGTCCGCGTCTGATTATCGGCGGTGGTTCGGCTTATTCACGCGAATGGGATTATAAACGCATGCGCGAAATTGCCGATAAAGTAGGCGCTTTGCTGATGATTGATATGGCGCATCCTGCCGGATTGATCGCAGCAGGTTTACTGGCTAATCCGCTTGAATATGCACATATTGTTACGTCAACTACACACAAAACACTGCGTGGTCCGCGTGGCGGCGTGATCCTGATGGGTAAAGATTTTGAAAATCCTTGGGGCAAGAAAACTCCCAAAGGCGAAATCAAGATGATGTCGCAATTGTTAGATTCAGCTGTATTCCCGGGTATTCAGGGCGGTCCGCTCGAACATGTGATTGCAGCAAAAGCTGTTGCTTTCGGCGAAGCACTCGAACCTAATTACAAAACCTATCAGGAGCAGGTACAGCGCAACGCTGCCGCTATGGCACAGGCCTTTATTGATAAAGGTTATAAAGTAATTTCAGACGGAACCGACAACCACAGTATGTTGATCGATTTGCGCAAGAAATTCCCCGAACTTACCGGTAAAGTAGCTGAGAAAGCACTGGTTGCTGCCGATATTACCGTGAATAAAAACATGGTGCCATTCGACAGTCGCTCAGCCTTCCAGACTTCAGGTATCCGTGTAGGAACTCCTGCTATTTCAACCCGCGGTGCAAAAGAATCATTGATGGGCGAAATTGTGGAAATGATGGATACTGTACTGGCTGCTCCCGAAAACGAACAGACAATCAAAGCTGTTCGCGAAAAAGTAAACACAACCATGAGCGAATATCCTATTTTCGCCTGGTAAGAGATTGTTTTACAATACAAAGAAACACAAATCCGACCGACCGGTTTTCTGAACCGGCCGGTCACTTAATTTATATTCAAGACACCTAAAAACATGAAGAAGCTCATTACCATGTGTGCAGGCGCAGCACTTACAATTTTTGCGTCGTGCAATGAAGGGGCCGTGCGCGAGATGCCTTACAACCAGGGGATAAATGTTATCCCTACGCCTGTAGAATTAACACAAACAGACGGAAATTTTACAGTTTCAAGAAACATGGCTTTCTCGGCAACAACGCCCGAAGCCAAAACCATTGCCGAATATTTTGCGGCAAAAATGAATGCAGCCACCGGATATCAGATCTCGGTAAGCGGCAATGCCGTGAAAAACGGAATCACTTTCGTGATTGATTCTGCTTTGGATCTGAATGATGAAGGGTATACACTTGATATTACCAAAGATGGTGCAACCATCACCGGAAAAACTCCGGTTGGTTTATTCTACGGTATGCAAACCTTCCTCCAACTGCTTCCGGCCGAAATTGAAAGTCCGACTGTTGTTAAAGGCATCGCCTGGACAACGCCTTTGGTCAGTGTGAAAGATGAACCGCGTTACGGTTATCGCGGCGTGATGCTGGATCCGTGTCGTCACTTCATTCCGGTTGAAAACATGAAGAAACAGCTGGATGTGATGTCAATCTTCAAAATCAATCGTATGCACTGGCACCTTACCGAAGATCAGGGCTGGCGCATCGAGATCAAAAAATATCCGAAGCTGACTGAGATCGGTTCTAAACGTATCGAAGGCGAAGGATTCGAATATGGCGGATTCTATACACAGGAAGAGGTGAAAGAGATCGTGGCTTATGCTGCCGAACGTTTCATCACGATCGTTCCCGAAATAGAATTACCGGGTCACGAAATGGCTGCCATCGCTGCTTATCCCGAATTATCATGTAAAGGCGAACCGGCTACACCGCGAGTAATCTGGGGCGTTGAAGATGTGGTATTGTGTCCGGGTAAAGAGGAAACATTCAAATTCCTGCAGGATGTAATCGATGAAATCGTTCCGTTATTCCCTGGCGAATACATCCATATAGGCGGCGACGAATGCCCAAAAACAAGCTGGAAAGATTGTCCCCTTTGTCAGACCCGCATCAAACAGGAAGGCCTGAAAGGCGATAAAGAACATACAGCCGAAGAAAAGCTGCAGAGCTACACTGTACAGCGCATGGAAAAATACATCGCTGCACAACACGGCAAGAAAATCATCGGCTGGGATGAAATCCTCGAAGGCGGTTTGGCTCCTACAGCAACCGTAATGTCATGGCGTGGCGAAGAGGGCGGCATTGCAGCTGCCAATATGAATCACGATGTTATCATGACTCCAAGTGGAAACGGAATGTATATCGACCATTATCAGGGTGATGCAAAAATCGAACCGGTAGCTATCGGCGGTTATACCACACTCGAAAAAACATACAGTTACAATCCTACTCCCGATACATTAGTTGCCACTGGCAAAGCCGGTTTTATCAAAGGTGTACAGACAAATGTCTGGTCTGAATATATGTATACTACCGATCTGATGGAATACCGTGCATGGCCACGTGTTATCGCTTTAGCCGAAATCGGTTGGACACAACTTAATCGCAAGGATTATAAAGACTTCGAACGTCGTCTGAATAATGCACTGGTTCGTCTTGACGAGCATGGCATCAATTACCACATCCCGCAGCCCGAACAACCTTTCGGTTCATGCAATACCGTGGCATTTGAAGAAAAAGCAACAATCGAATTCAAAACCAGTCGTCCGATTAAAATGGTTTATACAACCGACGGAACAGAGCCTGCTGCTTCATCTACACCGTATACCAAACCGTTGGAGTTCACTGAATCTACAGTATTGAAAATCCGTTCGGTTCTGCCTTCTGAAAAGATGAGTCCGGTACGTACAATTCTTGTTGAGAAACAGGCACTGGCACCGGCCAAAGTGGTTGAAAATCTGACTCCGGGTCTGAAAATGCAGGTTACAAACGGTATGTATCTGAATACACAGGAAATGGATGCCAATGCCAAAGAATGGAAAGAATCGGTAATCGGCGATTTACGTCAGCTTACCAATGTGGTAAAAACCAGCGAATCTATGCGTGGTGTTGAGCAATATGCAGCTATCGCTACCGGTTTCATCAACATTCCCGAAGATGGCGTATATTATATTTCTTCCGATAATGAAGAAGTTTGGATCGACGGCGAACTGGCAATCAGCAACAGCGGCGAAACAAAACGTTTCTCTCGTAATGATACATCGAAAGCGCTGGCTAAAGGACAACACGAAATCAAAGTGGTATTCCTGGGTCATATCATCGGCGGATGGCCTTCGAACTGGAACGACGGAAGCGTGAAGATCCGCAAAGAAGGTGAAGAGAAATTCTCGAAAATCACACCCGAAATGCTTTCGCATCAGAAATAAGAAGAGGAGCGATTCCGGCTTGCCTTTTTGGTAATACGGATCATTTCATCTAAAATCTCATAGCTGCCCGCATCACTGATCATCGGAGTTGCGGGCAGTTTTTATGATAAACCGACAGATCAGAATACTTGATTTATAATACAATGAAACGCAGAACATTTCTAAAATCATCCCTTTTATTGACTACCGGATTCGGCCTTTCTCCTTTGATGAAAGCATTTCCCAATCCGTTGGAACGCAAGGCTGCCAAAAAGCCGCATATCATCTTTATTATGACCGATCAGCATCGCGGCGATGCGTTGGGCTGCATGGGTAATAAATCCATATTCACACCTCATATTGATGCACTCGCTGCCGAAGGCAACTGCTTTTTATCAGGCTATTCGTCTACACCGAGCAGTACGCCGGCACGTGCCGGATTACTTACCGGTATGTCGCCCTGGAATCACGGTATGCTGGGTTATGGCAAAGTGGCTGAAAAATATCCGTACGAAATGCCGCAGATGATGCGCGATCTGGGCTATTACACATTTGGCATTGGCAAAATGCACTGGTTCCCTCAAAAATCGCTGCATGGATTTCACGGCACGCTTGTTGATGAAAGCGGTCGGGTTGATTCACCCGATTTTATCAGCGATTATCGCGAATGGTTCCAGACACAGGCGCAGGATCTTGATCCCGATCTCACCGGCATAGGCTGGAATGATCATGGCGCCGGTTTGTATCAGCTGCCCGAAAAATTACATCCCACAGCATGGACCGGACAAACAGCCTGTGAAATCATCTCTAATTATCAGAGTGAAAAACCACTGTTTCTGAAAGTCTCATTTGCCCGCCCGCACAGTCCGTACGATCCGCCGAAACGCTATCTGGATCAATATCAGGAGGTGGAGATTCCCAAGCCTTTTACGGGCGACTGGTGTGGCGATCATTCCGAATTAAAAGATCCTGCAACCGCGGCCTCCGATGCGCCATTCGGTAATTTCGGCGAGGAATATGCGCTTAATTCGCGGCGTCATTATTATGCCAATGTAACCTTTATCGATGATCAGGTAGGTGAAATTATTGCTGCTCTGAAAGCCAAAGGCATGTACGAAGATGCGATTATCTGTTTTACTTCCGATCATGGCGATATGCTGGGCGATCATTATCACTGGCGAAAAACCTATCCTTACGAGGGATCTGTGCATATTCCGTATGTAGTGAAATGGCCACAATCATTGCAACGCACGGTTCCTGCGGGGCAGTTCGTGGAACAACCTGTAGAATTGCGTGATTTTCTACCCACTTTCATCGAGCTGGCCGGCGGCGAAGTGCCGGCAGATATGGACGGACAATCGCTGGCCCAACTGGTTACTGGTCGTCAGGAGAACTGGCGCGAATTTATTGATCTGGAACATGCTACCTGTTACAGTCCCGATAATTACTGGTGTGCGCTTACCGACGGTAAAATCAAGTACATCTGGAATTTTCATACCGGTACCGAAACACTGTTCGATCTTCAAAAAGATCCGCAGGAACTTTCGGCCTGCACAGCTGATGTAACCTATGCGGACCGATTGGCATACATGCGCCATGCCATGGTAAATCATCTCAGCGAACGCGGCGAAGGATTTGTAAAAGAGGGTAAACTGGTTAAACGACCGTCGGCATTAATTTATAGTCCGAAATATCCGGCCGGAGCAGCTAAAAATAAATAATGTGATTTTACTTCCGAATGAGATGTATTATCTAACGTAAACCTGTTTGTTTTTAAGTAATATTCCGGGGAAAGCGAAGTTAACAGCATGCAGCAGATCTTATAAATCAAGCTGCATGCTATTGTTTTATCCGGCTAAATTTTCTGCATCATAATTGATCAGCCAATGCAACATTAATTTATCGCATACATAATAGCCTTCCTCATTTTTATACACCAGCTCCTTATCAATCAGCTCCTGCAACGAGGCATAGATCTCGGTTTTTGTCATCCTGTATAACATCGTTTTACTCCAGAAATCGTCCGATTCCAACAAGGCATAATCCAATATCGTAGCACGTCCGGTTTCGTGCAGCACTTTTCCAGTCTGATATGAAAGGGTTTTGAGTACTGTACGGAAATAAAACGTATGCTCTTTCACCAGCTCTTCGATAACGTGTTTTATCAGATTCCAGTTGGTAACCGGCTGATTATAATCGTAAAGCCGGTGAAGCACCAAGTGGATATAACCTGTATGTCCTTCGAAACGCTCATACAACGCATTAAATAACTCTGCACTGAAAGAAAGATTTCGCTTTTCGAAAAATGACAAAGCAAAACTTCGATAAGCGGATACTTCAAGCGGTTGAAGTTCAAGTATTTTTGCCGA